>JANNDB010000562.1:0-8069 GCA_031387285.1 Betaproteobacteria bacterium
GCTGCTGGCCGCCAAGTTGGGCGAGGTTCTCGGCCAGCAGTTCGTCGTCGAGAATAGGCCCGGCGCCGGCGGCATGATCGGCCAGACCTACTTGGCAAAGGCACCGCCGGACGGGTACACGCTGCTGCTGGCCAGGGGTTCGATGGCGGGCTCGCACTATGTCAACGCCAACATGGGCTACGACCTGCAACGCGACTTCACTCCCATATCGCTGATCGAGACCAGCCCCTGGTCGTTCGTGTCGGGTTCGCACCTGCCGGTGAAAAACGTCCAGGAGTTCATCGCGCTGGCGCGGTCGCAGCCGGGCAAGCTGACCTACGGCACGATCGGCGCAGGGCAGATTCCGTACTGGTCGGTTCGGCTGTTCAACAGCATGGCGGGCATCGACGCCGTCGAGGTCACCTACCGGGGCATCCCTGAGGCGATTCTGGACGTGATCGCGGGTCGGCTGGACTATATGTTTCCCGCTGTGGTCAACGCCATGACCAGCAAAGACAAATTGCGCGTGCTGGCCGTTACGTCGCGCGCGCGCTCTGCCGTTCTGCCCGAGGTTCCCACTCTAATGGAGTCTGGCTTGCCCGACTATGAGATGCCGGCCTGGCGCAGCATCATGGGGCCGGCCGGCATGCGGCCCGAGGTGGTCGAGGTGCTGCACCGCGCAATGGTGCAAAGCCTCGCCTGACCGGCACGCGAAACTCGCTGCCACCGGATCGGTGGCCCAGTCCAGTTCGCCCGACGAACTGCGCAAGCGCTACGAAGACTGGAGCCGCATTTTCGGCAGGATTGCCCGCGAGGCCGGGCTCAAGCCGCAGTGACGCAGGCCCTGCGTCAGGCGGTTCATGCGAGTTGGAAGGTGTTTGGCCGTTCACCGCTCGCAGGATCAGACCTGCCCTGTGGGTTGACACTGATGTTGGCCATGTCGTGCTGAGACAGCTCGCAGCGCCACCCCGGCGGCAGGGTGGTCACGTGCCGGAAGGTTAAGCCCAGGATTGATATCCGATACAGAAATCTGTACTATCCCTGCATGAAGACGACACTCAACATCAACGACCAGTTGTTGGCCAATGCCAAAGTGCTGGCGGCGCAGCAACGCACAAGCCTCACGCGCTTGATCGAAGAGGGTTTACAACTGCGCCTGCGCAGTGCGGCCAAACCGTCTAGGGCGCCCAGGTTGCGCGTCCCGGTGCTCAAGGGTCGAGGCGGCCTGATGGCTGGTGTGAATCCGCTCAGCAACAAGGCCCTGTTGGCCGCGCTGGACGATGACGCCTGATGTCAATCTCCTGGTAGCCGCATCACGCAGCGACCACCCACACTACGCGGCTTCCAGGGCGTGGTTGGTGCAGTCACTGGCCATGGCCGCCGCTGGCGCGTCGTTCACTTTGATGCCGATGGTGATAGCCAGTCTTTTGCGCCTGGTCACGAGCCCGAAAGTATTCAAGACGCCGGCCGCCATTGACGACGCCATTTCGTTTGTTGATGCCCTGTTGGCCCAGCCCGGGGTGTCCATGGCGAGCTTGGGCCCGGAATGGTCATCGTTGCGCCAACTGTGCCTGGACAAACAACTTACCGGCAATCACCTGCCGGACGCATGGCTGGCTGCGGCAACGCTTCAATTGGGCGAGCATTTGTTCACCTTCGATACCGATTTCCGCAGGTTGCTGCCGCACTCAAACGTCACGGTGTTGGTGGCCACAGCCACCTGAGGCTGTCAAGCGGCATCGAACTGGGCCAGGAAGTGGCCAAGGCATTGGGCCGCTGAGCCGCTGAGCCGCTGAGCCGCTGAGCCTCTGGCAAGGCAGTACGCCAACCGGTCTACCCGGCGTTGGTCTTTTGCTGCAGCCAGATGAGCAGTTCGGCCACTGGCATGGGGTGTGCAATCAGATAACCCTGGATGCTGTCGCAACCGAGGTCACGCATCAGCTCCAGCTCGGTCTGGGTTTCCACCCCTTCTGCCACGGTACGCAGGTTGAGCTTTTGCGCCATGGCCATGCTGCTCTCGAGGATGGCGCGCGCCGCGGCATCGCGCACGCCGCGGTTGACAAAACTGCGGTCCAGTTTCATCTCCGTAAACGGAATGCGTCCGACCTGCTCGAACGACGAGTAACCGATGCCAAAGTCATCGATGGACAGGCCAAAGCCCTTGAGGCGCAGGCGCGACAACACGTCGAGCGCTGTGGCGACGTCCTTGGTCACTCCCGTCTCGGTCACCTCCAGGATGATGTCGGATGGCGTCAGACCGACCGAATCGACCGATTGCAGCATCAGGTCGGGCAGACTCAGATCGTCCAGCCACAGGGCCGAGAGGTTGACAGCAATCTTGAGTGGGAATCCTGCCGCGTGCAGCCGCGCCCCGTCCGTGAGTGCATGCGCCACAAGCACGCCCGACAATTCCGCAATCAGGCCACTGCGTTCAGCCATCACGATGAATACATCGGGCGGCACAAAACTCCCGTCCGGCTGGCGCCAGCGTGCCAGTGCCTCGACGCCAATCGGCTGCAGGGTCACGGCGTCCACTTTGGGCTGTAGCCAGACCATGAACTCGCCAAGAGCGATGCCGTCGCGGATCGCTTCCGGCGTCAACGCCGAGCCCGGGCGCGCAGCCGGCCGGCGCACCGGCGCGTCCGAAACCTGCATCAGCAGGTCAGACATGGCCTGCGGTGTAACTGGCTTGTGGATTTGCCCCAAAACGGTGAGGCCTTGCAGGCTGGCCAGTTTGCCCACCGTGGAAAGAATCTGCTCGTCGGCGCCGCTCATCAGGATGAGCGCCCCGCCAAAGCTGCTCTGACCAAATCGGCGGATCATCTCCACACCATCCATCTCCGGCATGTTCAGGTCACACACCACCACGTCGACGGCCCTGCGACGGCGCGTCACCAGTTGCATGGCCTCGACGCCATTGCGCGCGGTCAACACCTCTCTCAGGCCCAGGCCGCGCAGCATCTGCGTCATCTGCATCAACACGACCGGATCGTCGTCCACCACCAGGACCGAGCGATGTATCAGCACCTGTGCGGGCCCAGCGAGTGGCGCCGGCTCGGAGTCGACCAGGTTGTCCCGCAAACGGTCCATCGCCGTCGACACGTCCCGCAACGCGTCCACCATCTGCGCAAGGCGCGCCGGCAGGTTGCGTGGAACGCCGGCGCGCGCGTCGTGTTCGAGGTCGGCGGCCAACGCCGCATAGTGCGTCGCGCCCACGGTGCTGGCAGACGAACGCTGGCGATGCATCTCGCGCAGCAACATTGGCGCCTGCAACTCCGGACGGCCCATGTTGCGCAAGCCAGCCCTGGCCGCTTCCAGAAAGGTCGACAGCAAGGCCTGCGCCTGCGTGCCACTGACACGCCCCAAGATGTCATAGAGGCGCTCGATCTCCAGCACCGCAGTACCTGTCCCGCCGTCGCGTGCGAGCATCTTCGGGTTCACCGGCGCAACCGGCGCCGAGGCCTGCCCGGTGACC
This sequence comes from Betaproteobacteria bacterium, assembly GCA_031387285.1. Lineage (GTDB taxonomy): Bacteria > Pseudomonadota > Gammaproteobacteria > Burkholderiales > Burkholderiaceae_C > CAISIP01. Next base: position 3,455 of record JANNDB010000562.1, read on the forward strand.
CAACGCGACAACATCAATCCCAGTCCGCGCGCAGCAATCGGTTTACCCAGCACATCGTCCATGCCGGCCTCCAGGCAACGCGTGCGCTCAACGCCAATGACAGCCGCACTCAAGGCGATGATCGGAATGCGCCCACCACGCACCTTTTCGCGCAATCGAATCGTACGCGCCAGCTCCAGGCCGTCCATCACCGGCATATCCAGATCAGTCAATATCAGATCGTAGCGTCCCGTGCTCCATCGGGTCAGCGCCGCGGTGCCGTCATTGACCACGTCCACTTCGCAACCCAGCCCGGTCAGTTGCAGGCGCAATACCGCCTGATTCGGCGCGTAGTCCTCTGCCACCAGAAGGCGCGGCGGGTGCATGGCCAGCGCCCCTCCATTTGCTTCAACGGTCTTGCCGGGTACCGGTACCAGCGCCAGCGGCGTGCCGCCCGCCTGCGCGAGTTCAACCCAGAAAAGGCTGCCGCGTCCCACCTCGCTCTCGTAACCCATGTCGCCACCCATGGCATTCACCAGCCGCTTGGTAATCACGAGTCCGATGCCCGTTCCTTCCACGCTGCCACGCTCGGCCCCCAGGCGGTCGAATGCGGAAAACATGGAGGCTGCGCGGTCAGCGGATATGCCCATGCCCGTGTCGCGCACACCAATACGCACGCTGGGCTTTTGATCGCGTCCCGCTGACGCCGCGCGGCGTTCACAGGTCACGTGGACAGTCCCCTCCGGGCGGTTGTACTTGATGGCGTTGGACAGCAGGTTGATCACCACCTGGCGCAGCCGCGTGGCGTCTGCCATCACCACCGCGTTGCGCGCGTCGCCACCGGAATAGACAATTCGGATGCCCTGCTTGGCTGCCAGGGGGGCCACCAGTGACAGGCTCTCGTTGATCACCGACTCCAGCGGAATACGCGCCATCGCCAGTTCCAGACCGCCACTCTCCACCTGCCCGAGATCGATCAGGTCGTCGACCAGGGACAACAGGTGCTGCCCCGCGCGCTCGATCTCACCCGCGTTGTCGCTTGACGCGGAAGCCATTTGCGGGTCGGTTCGCAGCAGCTGCGAGAACCCCAGGATCGCGTTGAGCGGCGTCTTGAGCTCATGGCTTACGCTGGCCAGGAACGCGCTCTTGGCCCGATTCGCCCGCTCCGCTTCGTCACGTGCCAGCACCAGTGCATCCTCGGCCTGCACCCTGTCCGTGATGTCGATACCAAAGGCGTAGTACACGGGTTCCGTCCCGCTTTGGCTGGCACTCACCACGTGGGTCACCTGCAGGTCAACACGCGGCCGATTGGCGGTGGCGGCATAGGTGCGTGTGGAGATGGCATGTCCGACCCGCCGGGCGGTCTCCACATCCGCGGCGATCTCGGCAAAACGCGCTTCCCCGATCACGTCCCGCATGACGCGCCCGACAACATCCGGCGGGCTCACGCCCATCAAATCGGCCAGCCGCTGGTTCACATAGCGATAGGTGAAACGCGCGTCGATGACACCGACATAACCCGGGAATGCGTCCATCAATGCGCGTTGCTGGCTCTCGCTGCTGCGCAAAGCCTCGAAGGCGCGCTCCTGCATGGTGATGTCACGGAACGACCACACGCGTGTCACACCGGCATGGTCTTTCAGGGGCACGCAATGGCGCAGCAGGATGCGGCCATCTTTCATCACCACCTGATCCTCATGCGGCTCGTCCGACGAGAGCACCGCGCGCAGGCGTTCTTCTTCGCCTTGCGGGTCGGCGAAAAGACGGCGCGACGCGCTCGTCACGTCGGCACGGCTGATCTGGCCCGCATGGTCGACCGGCATCTGCCACAACTCCAGAAAGCGGTCGTTCACAAACAAGAGCCTGCCCGACGGATCATTCTCGTTGTACGCGAACATGCCGTCGGTGGTGGCATTGAAGGTGCGCCGCAGGTTCTCCAGGCTCTGCGCCAGCGCCTGACGGGTCGCCTCCTGTTCGGTGATGTCGCGCGAGGTGGCGACCACGCCGCCAAAACCGGCCTGCTCCGATCGAAAAGGAGACAGGTTCGTCTCGATAAATCGGTCGCCGGCAACGGGAAGATGCACCATGGCACGCAAGACACGCACCTCGCCGGATGCCAGGCACTCCTGAAATGCCGTCCGGCGTTCCGGCGTGCCCAAGGCCGGGACTACTTCGCCGGAACGCCGGCCAATCACCTGCTCCCGTCGCAACCCGAGCGCACGGCACCATGCGTCATTCACCAGCAGGTAGTTGCCGCGGCGGTCGAGCAGGCTCACCATGTCGCTGACCGAGTTCACCACGAACTCCGAGGTCGTCAGCGCCTGGCGCGTACTGTCGATCAGCGTGAGGTCGGAAAACATCCCGACCAGACCGACACTCTCTCCCTGGACGTTGGTGATGGGTGTCACATTGACCAGGCAGTGCACCACACTGCCGTCCGGGCGCGTCAGGGTCAGGTCCAGGCTGCCGGGACGCGGCCCGCGCGGACTGGCCAGGCGGCGGCGCAGCGCGTTGCCGTTCTCGTCGTCGAAGAAGGCGAAAACCTCCTGACCGAGCACGGCAGGTGCGGCACGCCCCAGCAGCTCGCACATGGCGGGGTTCACATCAGTAGTGATGCCCTTGGCGTCGACAAACCAGAAACCGAGCTGGGTGGTCTGCTGCATTGCCGTGAGCACGTGCTGCTTGTCCGCCAGGGCTGTCTGTGCCAGGCTGCGCTCGGTGACGTCCTGCACTGTGCCGACAACCCGGATCGCACGACCTCCATCGTCGAAAAATATCTCACTGCGACCGTGGATGTGGCGCTGGCTACCGTCGTGGTGGCACACCCGGTACAGAAAGTCATAGACCAGCTCGCCCCGCATGGCGCGGGCCAGCATCAGCTCCAGTTGGGGCCTGTCCTGGGGATGCACACCATTGATGAAAAGCGCATAGGTTGCAGGCTGTGCACCCGGCTCCAGCCCCCAGAGGCGGAAATGTTCGTCCGTCCAGGTCAGCGCGCCCGAAACCGGGTCCCATTCGAAGCTGCCAAGCTGCGCGAGCCGTTCCGCATGGCGCAACTGGTGATGGCTGCGCCGCAATTGTTCCAGTCGCTGGGCTTCGGCGCCACGCAATGCCACGTTGTGCCGCACCACGCGTGCGGAGCGCAAGGCGACCACGGTCACGTAGATGACGAAAAGGAGCACGGAAAGGGCGGTAACGCGGCTCACGTCATCCTGCATGGCCAGCAGGCAAGTTGCTAGCGCGCCCAGCGCCGGCAGGCAGAACCACAAGGCCGCACGGATGTCAAAAGCGTAGGCGCTGAGGGAACTCACGCAGATGCCGGTTACCGCGAACACCAGGAAGGTCTGGTACGACTGCTCCAGGCCGGGAAACATCAGCACACTGGCCAAGGCCCAGGCCGCTCCATGCGCTGCGGAGACGGCACGATAGCGGCGGATCCACATCTGGCCCACAGCCGGTTCGGAGCCGGATCGTGCCTGCGCACGACCCACGGCGATGCGCGCGATCAGCACCAGACAAAGGCCCGTCAGCCAGCCAAGCAGCGTTTCCGCGGCAAGTACCGGCCACATCACAGCCACCAGCGTTACACCGAGCGCCGCACTCCCGGCTGTTGCAGCCGGCCAGGTTTCGCCGTGCAGCCGCACCCGCCCGTCGCGCAACAGGGCTTCCAGCGCTGCCGGGCTTACTCGATTGTCTTCAATGGTCATTCGGGACGCTGTTGCCTGGCAGCAATGTTATCGCGTGCAGGGTGCGTTCCCGTGTCTCCCACGTCTTAGGCGCTCGAAGGAATCAGGTAGTCCCGGCGGATGTGCAGGCCCAGGTCGTTTACCCGGTCCAGAAACTGCGTCAGGTAGGCATGCAGACCCGTAGCCAGGATTTCGTCGATCCGGCCATACTTCAATTCGGAGCGCAGCTTGCCGGCGCGCCGGTGGGTTTCGCTGTCCGGGTCGTTTGCCACCATGGCCAGGTTGTTCACCACTTCGTTGAGGCTGGCGTGCAATGAGCGCGGCATGTCCGGGCGAAGAATCAGCAACTCGGCCACCCGCTCCGGCTTGATCACGTCACGGTACACCTTGCGATAGATCTCAAAGCCCGAAACGCTGCGCAGGATCGCGCTCCAGTGGTAGAAATCGTACTCCTGGTCCTTCTCGCTGGCGGCACCGAAGAAATCACTCTCCACCGCGTGGAACTTCACATCGACCAGCCGTGCCGTGTTGTCGGCGCGCTCCAGAAAGGTGCCCAGGCGCATGAAATACAGTGCCTCGTCCATCAGCATGGTACCCACCGTGACCCCACGCGAGAGGTGCGATCGGAACTTGACCCATTCAAAGAATTGGCCCGGGTCACGCTCGAACTCGCCGGCCTTGAGCATGCGCCGCACTTCCAGCCAGGTCTGGTTCAGCGTCTCCCACACTTCGGTGGTCAGCGTACCCCGCACGGCACGGGCGTTCTCGCGCGCGGCGCCCAGGCACGAGACGATGCTCGACGGATTGCTCTCGTCCTTGACCATGAACTCCATCACATCGAGGGCCCGGATCTCGCCGTATCGGCTGGTGTAGGTGGGAAGCAGTTCGCTGATGCTGATCAGGCCTTGCCATCCCACCAGCGCCACCGCTTCAGACTGCGGCAGCAGCGA
>JANNDB010000572.1:0-2275 GCA_031387285.1 Betaproteobacteria bacterium
GGCAGAGTGCTTGGTTTTGACAACGCACACGACTACCACCACCGGCATTACATGGGCGAGGTTACGGCGGTTGAATGCATGAGCTACGAAGCAACCTTGGAGACGTTCCAGCAAGAATGGCTTGCAATCGTGAAGGGAAAACGAGGGAAGACCTCATGAGTAAAGTCGTCATTCGCACAGATTCGGTGGACGGGTTTTTCGCGCGCGCGAAGGACGCAGCCCGCCGAGCTGATCAAGACCAGGCTTTCGATGGCAAGGTCACGCTGTCGTTTGAAGATCCGCAACGCATGTTTACGGTCTTGTCGGAAGCGCGTCGGCGGTTGATGAGCGAGGTGATGCGCGAGCCCCAGACGATCAAGGAACTGACCAGTCGCTTGCATCGCAACCGATCCGCCGTCACCAAGGATGTCGGAATGTTGGAGAAGATGGGACTCATTGTTTCAAGTCGGCAGTCCAACCCGGGGCATGGATTTCAGAAGGTTGTGCGCTCGATTGCTCCCAAGATAGAGATGGTCGCAACGCTCGGCTGAACTGACCCTGTCCCGGTTTCAGTACTGAAGCGCAGTCGCCTTGCCCCGGAACACCAGGTAGCTGAACACCGTGTAGCCCACGATCACCGGCAGCACAACGCAAGCGCCGACGAAGATGATCCACAACGACTCGGTGCTGCTCGCCGCCTGCCAGATCGTCAGCCGGTCGACCACAAGCCAAGGGAAGAGGCTGTAGGCCAGGCCATAGAAGGCCAGCATCACGATGCCCACTGCGCCGGCGAAGGGTATCCAGTCGCCATACGCATTGCCCTGCGCCAGACGCTTCGGCAGACGCCGCAGCGAGCGCTCGACGATGAAGAAAAGCAGCAGCGTGGCCAGCGGCAGCGGCGCCAGCAGCACCACGTAGGGCAGGCTGAACCAACGCTCGAAGATCGCCGGGCTGACGAGCGGCGTAGCCGCCGATATCGCCACCACGCCCGCGGCCGCGAGCCCCAGGGATACGCGCGCCCAACGTACCGCCGCGAGTTGCAGCGCGCCTTCGGTCTTCATGATCAACCAGCCTGCACCCAGCAGCATGTAGGTGCCCAGTAGGCACACGGCGATCAGAGCCGAGAACAGCGTAGCCCAGCCATCGTCGCGAAAGCCTGTCACCCACCGACCGAGCATGTAGCCCTGCGCCAGGCTGGCCAGCACCGACCCCGCATTGAACGCCCGGTTCCACAGCGCCTTGCGATCGGCACCCGCCTTGCTGCGGAAGTCGAATGCCACGCCGCGCAGGGTCAAGCCGACCAGCATCAGCGCGACCGGCAGATACAGAGCGCCCAGGATCAGCCCGTGCGCCGGCGGGAAGGCCACCAGCAGGATACCCACACCCAGCACCAACCAGGTTTCGTTGGCGTCCCAAAACGGGCCGATCGACGCGACCATCGTGTCCTTGTCGCGGTCCGCCGCGGCTGCCAGCAACGTGCCCACGCCCAGGTCGTAGCCGTCGAGGATGACGTAGGCCAGCATCGCCAAACCCATGATGGCGAGGAAGGCCAGGGGTAACCAGCCCCCTGGCGCGCGCAGTGCGGCTTCGATCGTGTTCATGCCGGGGTCGCTCCCAGGCGCGCGGATGCGGGCAAGGCGCCGGTGGCCGGGCGCGGTGCTTCCACGCCAGCGACCTTGCGCGCCAGACGGAAGACCGTTGCGACATAGGCCACCGCGAGCGCCAGGTACATGCTGACGTAGATCGCCAGCGTCAGCGCAATCGTCGGCGCCGGCACCGGTCCGGCAGCTTGGACCGTGGTGAGCACGCCGTAGACAAGCCACGGTTGACGGCCGATTTCGGTGGTGTACCAGCCAGCGAGCACCGCCACCCAGCCCGAAAACGCCATCGCGAGCAAGGCGCCGGTCAGCCAGGGCGAAGGCTCGGAGCGGCGGCTGTTCGGGCGCAACTGCCACCAGCCGATCCAGCTGACGGCCAGCATCAGCAGGCCGACGCCAACCATCAGGCGGAAGCTGTAGAACACCGGCGCCACTGGCGGGTGTTGGCCGACAAAGGCGTCCAGCCCCTTGACCTCCCCGTCAAGGTCGTGCGTCAGCACCAGCGAGGCCAGCTTGGGCACTTCTATCGCAAAGCGGGTCTCGCGGGCCGCTTCATCGGGCAGACCGAACAAGGTCATCGGCGCGCCCTTCTGGGTTTGCCAGATGCCTTCCATGGCGGCGATCTTGGCCGGCTGGTGCTGCAGCGTATTCAAGCCATGTAGGTCGCCGACCACGATCTGCAGCGGGATCAGCAGCGC
>JANNDB010000574.1:0-2019 GCA_031387285.1 Betaproteobacteria bacterium
CTGCTCACCTGGGCCGACTACGCGCCTGCCGACGTCGTGGCCCAGTTCGAGAAAGAGACCGGCTACAAGGTTGAGCTGACGCTGTCCAACAACGAGGAAATGATCTCCAAGCTGCGCGCGACCGGTGGCGCCGGCTTCGACCTGGCGCAGCCATCGCAAGACCGCATCACCGGGCCGCAACAGGAATTCAAGATCTACAAGCCGCTGGACCTGGGCAAGCTCAAGAACGACCTGTTCATTCAGTCCATGCTGACTGCCACCAAGAAGAACACCACATTGAACGGCAAGGTGTATGGCCTGCCCCATATCTGGGGAACGGATGGCCTAGTGGTGAACACCAAGCTGGCCAAGATTGCCGACTACCCGGACCTGTGCAAGGCTGAATACAAGGGCAAGACCTCGATGCGCCTGAAGCGTCCGACGCTGCTGGCCTTCGCATTCGCATCCGGCAAGGACCCGTTTGCGCTGTACAAGGACACCAAGGCCTACACCGCACTGATGGACGAGGTGGGCAAGAAGCTCATCGCCTGCAAGGCCAACCTGAAGTTCTTCTGGGACAACAAGGACCAGCTCACCAACGGCATGCGTACTGATGAGATCGTCGGCGCCATGATGTGGGACACCGGCGGCTGGAAGCTCAACAGCGACAAGGCCGACATCCAGTTCATCGCACCCAAATCCGGCGCGCTGGGGTGGATCGATACGTTTGCCATTCCTGCCAAGGGCAAGAACGACGCGGCCGCCTATGCCTGGATCAACTTCAACATGCGTCCGGAGATCGCCGCCAAGGTGGCGGGCTCGGCGGGCAACTTCACCGCGTCCAAGGGTGCCGACCAGCTGATGGACGCCAAGCTCAAGGCCCAGTTTGCGGCCAGCTTCCCGGCCGCAGCGCTGAACAACGTGAAGTGGTACCCAGCCGTCCCGGCCGGTCTGGAAGAAATCGAAGGCCGCGTGCTCGATCGCATCAAGGCCGCCAACTGAGCACCAACCAAGCTGCGCTGGCAACGGCGCAGCCGGATCTGCAGGCCGTGGGCGTGGGCAAACGCTACGCGGCGTTCACCGCCGTGGACGCGCTGTCATTTTCCGTCGCGCGCGGCAGTTTCTTTTCAATCCTCGGACCGTCCGGCTGCGGCAAGACGACCTTGCTGCGCATGATCGCCGGCTTCATACAGCCGGACAGCGGTGACATCCGTATCGGTGGCAACAGCATGCAGGGAGTGCCGCCGAACCGGCGCCCGGTCAACATGGTGTTCCAGCACCTGGCGCTGTTTCCCATGATGACGGTCGGCGAAAACGTCGGTTACGGCCTGGCGCGGCGCGGCGTGGCGCGCGCCGAGATCACCCGGCGCGTGGGCGACATGCTGGAGCGCGTGAGCCTGCCGGGCGCGCAGCACAAACGCATCGACCAGCTCTCGGGTGGCCAGAAGCAGCGCATCGCGATTGCGCGCAGCCTGGTGCTGGAACCCACGCTGCTGCTGCTCGACGAGCCGCTGGGCGCGCTCGACCTTAAACTGCGCAAGCACATGAAGGTCGAGCTCAAGCAGTTGCAGGCGGCCTTTGGCACCACCTTCGTCTACATCACGCACGACCAGTCCGAGGCGCTGGTGATGTCCGACCATGTGGCGGTGATGCAGCATGGCCGCTTCGAGCAGGTCGGCACACCGCAGGAGCTGTATTACGCGCCGCAGACGCCCTTTGTGGCCGGCTTCGTGGGCGCCAATAACCGCGTCGCGGGCCGTGCCGATTCGGTGCACGCGCAGCAGGTGGCAATAACCGGCCCTGGCGGGCTGCAGGTGCAGGCTCGCGCCATGGGTGCCGTCCGCGTGGGCGATGCAGTGGAAGCCTTTGTGCGTCCCGAAGTGGTGACACTGGCGCGCGAGGCCGCCGCATTGCCCGGCCCGGCGCGTTACCGCGCCAGTGTGGAGAGTCTGTTGTTCGACGGCGCCAATTCCGCGGTATTGCTGCGTGAAGAGGTATCGCGCGCCGAGTTCCGTGTCGCCTTGCCGCAGACCGGGCAGT
>JANNDB010000435.1:0-4515 GCA_031387285.1 Betaproteobacteria bacterium
TCGAAGACGGCCACCATGGTGGCAAGGGCTCCGAATCCCACAAGGCCGCCGTGACCGGCGACACCGTGGGCGACCCCTACAAGGACACCGCCGGTCCGGCCGTCAACCCGCTGATCAAGATCATCAACATCGTGGCGCTGCTGATCGTGCCGCTGGTGATGGCGATCCATGGCCCGAAGACGACTGCGGCTGCCCCGGCGATGAGCACACCGGCGGCCATCGTGGCCCCGGCCGCGTCGGCGGCGATGGCGGCGCCCGCCGCTGTGGCGTCTCCGGCCACCGCGGCTTCGCAATAAATGGTGTTCGGCGAAGCTGGCGGCTGTGGGTGACACAGCCGGCGGCGGGTTCCTGAGCTGAATGAAAATGGCCCTGTCCGTGAGGATCGGGCTTTTTTTGATGTGGAGCAACTGTTGAGGAGCGCAACGTGCGTGTGCTCGTGGACGGCGGTCTGCTCGATTCTGTGCAGGCGCACCTGGCCAGCCGCGCAGCTAAGGCTGAGAGCCTAAGTGCCGCCATCTCCGAGATTGCGCCAGGCAGTACCTCATGGCCCATATAGTCGCTCCGGGCATCGCTCAAATTTTCCTCTTAAACCATTGATTTAAAAGGATTGGCCGTATATATTTGAAATTCAATAACTAAACGGCCATGAACTACATCCCACTCTCTGACAACGCCGCCCGGCAGGTCATTGACTCGACCACCGTATTCGGCGAGTACCGGCGCGCCCAGGTCGAAGCCAGCAAGTACGCTGGTGGCATGTACTGGAAGCGTCAGGGCAACTACGAGTACCTGGTCAAGACCATGCGGGATAACCGCCAGCACCGCGTCGGCCCCCGGTCTGCCGAAACCGAGGGCATCCACAGCGCGTTTACCGCCCGCAAGCAGCAAACCGGAAGCCGCCTTCAGTCGCTGCGCTCGGCGCTGGGCGAGGCCGAGCGCATGAACAGGGCGCTCAAGGCCGGGCGCACGCCGGCGCTGGTGGTCAAGCTGCTGCAAACAATCGACGATGCCGGATTGGGCGCGCATTTCACGGTGGTCGGTACACACGCGCTTTATGCCTACGAAATGGCCGCCGGCGTCCGCATCGCCCCGGGGGCGCTGGCAACGCAGGACGTGGACCTGCTCTGGGACGCGCGCAAGCGGGTCCAATTTCTGACCGATATCCAGCGTATCGACGCATCGATGTTACGGGTGCTGCAACGTGCCGATCCGTCCTTCCGGCGCAAGGAACTACATGACGAGACCGCCATCAACGACAGGGGCTTCGAGGTGGACTTCCTGCGTCGCATGACCGAAGGGGACAACATCCACCCCTTCCGCTTCACTGCGGATGAGGACAACCTGTGGCCGGCTCAAGCCATGCGGGCATCGGTACTGACCGAGGCGCCACGATTCGAGCACCCGGTCATCTCCGCGACCGGCACGATGGCCTCCATGTGCACCATCGCGCCTGCGAGCTTCGTGGAGTTCAAGCGCTGGATGGCCAAGGAGGCCGTGAACAGACCGGAGCCCAAGCGTCGCCGCGACCTGCGGCAGGCCGACATTGTCCAGTCGCTGCTCGATGAAGGGCTGTTGGCGGCGGGTTCACGGTAAATTGCGCCGGTCCAGCCTGTCCGACAATCCCCCCATGCCCCTCGACCTCGACACGCTCGAAGCCCTGCGTCGCCAGCACCCCGCCTGGCGCCTGCTGCTGGCCGACTCGGCAGCCCTGGTGGCGAGTTTCCTGGACCGCGTTTTCATTCAGCCCAACCGGCGCGTGATGCGGCAATCAGACCTGGTCGAGGCGCTGGAAGACAGCTTGTATGCCTTGCGCGAGCAGCGCGGTCCCAACGTCTATCCGCGCGGCGCTCTGGAATACCTGAACGACTGGGCCGCCAATGACAAGGCATGGCTGCGCAAGTTCTATCCACCCGGCAGCGACGAGCCGCACTTCGACCTCACGCCCGCCACCGAGCGCGCGCTGGCCTGGCTGGATTCGCTGGGTGCGCGCAGTTTCGTCGGTACCGAGTCGCGGCTGCTCACGCTGTTCGACCTGCTGCGCCAGATGAGCGAAGGCAGCGAGACCGACGTGCAAACGCGGGTGGCCGAGTTGCAACGCCGGCGTGATGCCATCGACGCCGAGATCGAGCGTGCCCGTGCTGGCGACCTGCAATTGCTGGGCGACACGGCGCTCAAGGAGCGCTTCACACAGTTCACCGCGTTGGCCCGCGAACTGCTGGCCGACTTCCGCGAGGTGGAACACAACTTCCGGGGTCTGGACCGCCGCGTGCGCGAACGCATTGCGCTCTGGGATGGCAGCAAAGGCGCGCTGCTGCAGGACATCCTGGGCGAGCGCGACCTGATCGCCGATTCCGACCAGGGCCGCAGCTTCCGCGCCTTCTGGGATTTCCTGATGTCGCGCGCCCGGCAGGAAGAACTCACGGCCCTGCTCGCGCGCGTACTTCAGCTTGCACCGGTGGCCGATCTGGCACCCGACCCGCGCCTTGCGCGCGTGCACTACGACTGGCTGGAGGCCGGCGAACAGGCGCAGCGCACCGTGGCCCTGTTGTCGCAGCAATTGCGGCGCTTCCTGGACGACCAGGCCTGGCTGGAGAACCGCCGCATCATGGATCTGCTACGCGGCATCGAGGCCGGTGCACTGGCCGTGCGCTCAGAGCCGCCGGCCGGCGAGTTCATGCAGATCGATGCCACCGCGCCAGGCATCGACTTACCCATGGAGCGCCCGCTATACGTGGCACCGGCCAAACCCGCATTGCTGGGCGGCGCCATTGCAGCGGGCGACGAAGATCTGGACGCCGCTGCGCTGTACGCGCAGTTTGTCGTCGACAAAGCCGCGTTGGCGCAACACGTTCGACAAAGCCTGCAGCAGCGTACGCAGGTGACGCTGGCCGAACTGCTTGACGCGCGTCCGCTGCAACAGGGCCTGGCCGAACTCGTGGCCTATTTCAGTCTCGCGACCGAAAACGGGCGCGCAGCAATAGACGACACGCAGGTGGACCAGGTTGCGTGGACGGCGCGTAACGGCGAGCACAAACAGGCCAGCGTGCCGCGCGTGGTGTTCTCGCGTTGACCACGAACGACATGAACGACACCGTCACGCCCGGCACCGGCCCCGCTGCCCTGGCTCTGAACGACATGTCCAGCCTCTCGGCCATCGTCATCCCGCTACTCAAGGGCGTGTTGTACCGCGCCGACGACCCCGCGCAATGGAACACCATATTGCAGTTGCAGGGCCGCGTGCGCGACCATGTGGCGGTGCTGGGACTCGATCTGCTGCTCGACGAGGCCGAGGGTTATGCCTTTCTGCGTTCGCGGCCCGAGCCCGAGGACGAATCCGCACCCCGGCTGCCGCGCCTGGTCGCGCGTCGGCCCTTGTCCTTTCCCGTCAGTCTGCTGCTGGCGCTATTGCGCAAGAAGCTGGCCGAGTTTGACGCGGGCGGCGGTGACACGCGATTGATCCTCTCGCGCGAGCAGATGCTGGAAATGCTGCGTGTGTTCCTGCCTGAGGGCAGCAACGAGGCGCGCCTGATCGACCAGGTGGACACCCACCTTAACCGGATCGCCGAGCTGGGCTTCGTGCGCAGGCTGCGCGCTCAGGAGGCCAGCTTCGAAGTGCAGCGCATCCTGAAAGCATTTGTTGACGCCCAGTGGCTGGCGGACTTCGACGCGCGCCTTGCGGCCTACCGCGCCCGACTGACAGGCCCTGGAGCGGAGCAAGATGAAGACTGAGCCGCTTGCCCTGGCACCCGCCCTCGACTTTGGCGCCGACGAAGGACTTGCCGGCTTTCGGCTGCAGCGACTTGAAGTCTTCAACTGGGGTACCTTCGATGGTCACGTCTGGACCTTGCGCGCCGATGGCCGCAACGTGCTGCTGACCGGCGACATCGGCTCAGGCAAGTCCACACTGGTGGATGCCGTCACCACGCTGCTGGTGCCGGCGCACCGTGTGGCCTACAACAAGGCGGCCGGCGCCGAGGCGCGCGAACGCACCTTGCGCAGCTACGTGCTGGGCCACTACAAGTCGGAGCGCAACACGCTCGGCGGCTCGGGCAAGCCGGTGGCGTTGCGCAGCGAGAAGCACTACTCCGTCCTGCTGGGCGTGTTCCACAACGCCGGCTACGACCAGACTGTGACTTTGGCCCAGGTGTTCTGGCTCAAGGACCCGCAAGGTCCGCCGCAACGCTTGTACGTGGTGGCCGAGCGCGCACTGGGCATAACTCAAGACTTCGCCGATTTCGGTGCGGACCCGATCAAGCTGCGCAAACGCCTGCGGGCCGCCAAGGTGCAGGTGGAAGACAGCTTCCCACCCTATGGGGCCATGTTCCGGCGCCACTTCGGCATCCACAACGAACAGGCGCTGGAGCTGTTCCACCAAACCGTTTCGATGAAGTCGGTGGGCAATCTGACCGACTTCGTGCGCAGCCACATGCTCGAACCGTTCGAGGTGAAGCCGCGCCTGGACGCGCTGATTGCACACTTCGACGACCTCAGCCGCGCCCACGCCGCCGTGCTGAA
>JANNDB010000681.1:0-17981 GCA_031387285.1 Betaproteobacteria bacterium
GTCTGTGTTGCCGCGGTTCCGCCCTGCATGCCATCGACCACCACCACGTCGGCGCCGGCGATCGCCGCGAGCTTCACATCGTTGAAGGTGCGGGTCGCACCGACCTTCACATAAATCGGCTTCTCCCAGTCGGTGATCTCACGCAGCTCCTGGATCTTGATCACGAGGTCATCCGGCCCCGTCCAGTCCGGATGCCGGCTGGCCGAACGCTGGTCCACGCCTTCGGGCAGATGCCGCATGCGGGCCACGCGCGGGTTGATCTTCTGCCCCAGCAACATGCCGCCGCCGCCAGGCTTGGCGCCCTGACCGATCACGATCTCGATGGCGTCGGCGCGTCGCAGATCGTTCGGGTTGAAGCCATAACGTGAGGGCAGGCACTGGTACACCAGCTGTTTGGACGACTGCCGCTCCTCGTTGGTCATGCCGCCGTCACCCGTGGTGGTGGTGGTGCCCATCTCCGTGGCGGCCATGCCCAGGGCCTGCTTGACGTTGGCCGACAGCGAGCCAAAACTCATGCCGGCGATGGTGATCGGTATCGCCAGTTCGATCGGCTTGCTGGCAAACCGGCTGCCAAGTATGGTCTTGGTGTCGCAACGCTCCCGATAACCTTCCAGCGGGTAGAGCGACAGCGACGCCGCCAGGAAAAGCAGGTCGTCGAAATGCGGCAGCCGGCGCTTGGCACCGAGGCCGCGTATCTCGTAGAGGCCATGCGCCGCGGCGTGCTGGATGTACTCGATGGTGCTGCGGCCGTAGCCCCAGCTCTCCTCCCCCTGCGGTTGTTGCACAAAACGAACGGGGTGGTCCATCAATACTCCTGGTTGGCGTCTGCGTTCCAGTGGTACAGGCTGCGCATCGACGCCACCCGGCGGAACTCCTTGGGGTCATGGGACAACCCGGCCTGCTGGAGCAGACCGGCAACGCTCGCGTGATCCGCGGCCGACATGGGTTCTTCGTGGGCATCGGCGCCGAGCGACTTGATGTGGCCACGCACATAGATGACCGCCTCGTACAGCGAGTCGCCCAGCGCGTCGCCCGCGTCGCCGCACACGACCAGCCGCCCTTCCTGCGCCATGAAGGCCGAGAAGTCGCCCACGTTTCCGGCAACGACGATGTCGATGCCCTTCATCGATATGCCGCAGCGCAACGACGCGTCGCCGTCGATCACCAGCAAGCCGCCCTGCCCCGACGCGCCGGCTGCCACGGAGGCAAAACCCTTGACGTGCACGCGGCCGGACATCATGTTCTCGGCCACCGCCGGGCCGGCATTGCCGTGTACGGTCACGCGCGCCTGCTGGTTCATGCCGGCGGCGTAATAACCGGCATGGCCAAGGATGTCGATGTCGATCGGTGCGTTCACGCCCACGGCGATGCTGTGGGCGCCGTCCGGGTTGTTCACCGCGACCGACACCGGGCCATCCGGCAGTTCAGCGTGCAGGTACTGGTTGAGCGCGCGCAGAGGCTGCCGCGCGAGATCGAAACTCACGCTCGCCATATGTAGATCTGCTCCGGCTTGGGCTCGAAGATATTGGCGTTCTTCACACCCGGCAGCTTCGCCAGCGACCGGAACTCCGATGAAATCGCGACATAGTCTTCGGTCTCGGCGACGATGGCTGGCTTGCAGGAAAAAGCGTCGCGCACCAGGGCCAGCTCGTCTTTCGTACCCATCAGGAAGGTATAGAAACCGTCGAGCTCATCAAAGCCTTTTTCAAGCGCCGTTTCCAGGCCATCACCCTCGCGCATGCGCCACTCCAGGAAACGGCAGGCCGCCTCGGTGTCGTTGTCGGTCTCAAACTTGATGCCCAGCGGCTCGAGCTTGCGCCGCACGCTGTACGGATTGGACAGCGAACCGTTGTGCACCAGGCAAAAATCCTCGCCCGCGGTAAAGGGATGGGCGCGCGCCGGCGTGACGGCGGTCTCGGTGGCCATCCGTGTGTGGCCCACCAAGTGCGAGCCGGTCAGCGCGGGAAAGTGGTAACGCGCGGCAACCTCGGCCGGGGAACCGGTGTCCTTGTAGAGGTCGATCGACTGCCCCACCGACAGCAGGTGGTAGCCCGGGTAGTGGGCGCGCAGCCACGCGCGCACGCTGTCAGGGGCAGCGGCCGTCTCCAGCACCGCGTGGTTGGCCTGACCCTGCACCGTGGTGCCCGCCCCGAGTTCGCGCACTGCCGCCACTTCGAACTGCGCCCATGGCGCGCTGGCGCTACCGCTGTAGACGCTGAACTTGCGCCTGCCGTGCGGCACTGGCGACGTGAACACCGCCATGCCGGCGGACTCCGGGCCGCGCTCGGTCATGCCGATCAGGATGGGCATCATCAATTCACCCAACTGCTCACGCAATTCGGGTTTCTTGACGAGCAGTCCGACTATTCCACACATGCTGTTTCGTCCAATCAGAAAAACTCGAGGTAGCGGTTGGTTTCCCAGGCCGAGACATGGCGCGAGTACTCGACCCACTCCATGCGCTTGAGGCGAATGAACTCATTCGACAGGTTCTCACCCACGGCGTCGCGTAGCACAGGATCGGCCGCGAACGCATCGATGGCTTCGTTCAGGTTCTGCGGCAGGATGGGAATGCCCTGCGCGGCCACCTGCTCGGGAGACAGGTCGTACAGATTGGTGTTGTTGGCCGGGCCCGGATCCAGTTTGCGCTTGATGCCGTCCAGTCCGGCGGCAATGATGCCGGCGGTCGCCAAGTAAGGGTTGCAGGAACCGTCGGGCAGACGCAGTTCCAGACGACCATACGGAATACGCACCATGGCCGTGCGGTTGTTGTCCCCGTAGGTCACATAGGCCGGTGCCCAGGTGGCCCCCGACAGCGAACGCCCGACCACCAGCCGTTTGTAGGAGTTCACCGAAGGTGCCGCCAGGGCCGTCAGGCCACGCGCGTGCGCCAGGATACCGGCAAGAAAGTGGTAGCCGGTCCTGGACAGACCCATGCCCTGCTTGTCCTTGTCGTCGTGGAACAGGTTCTTCGTCTTGGCGTCACCCACCGAGATATGGAAATGGGAACCGGTGCCGGCACGGTTCGAAAACGGCTTGGGCATGAAGGTGCAGACCATGCCCATGGAGTGGGCGATCTCGGTCGCCGCCATCTTGAACAGGGTGTAGTTGTCGGCCGACGTCATGCAGTCGCGGTAGGCAAAGTTCACTTCGAACTGGCCGTTGGCGTCTTCATGGTCGATCTGGTACACATCCAGCCCTGCCACCTGCAGGGCGCTGACCAACTTGCCCAGATAGTCGCTGCGCCGCGCCAGGCCCTTGTAGTCGTAACACGGCTTGTCCAGCGTATCGGTGCTGTCAAATGGCGCGAGCGAACCATCCGGCTTGCGATCGAGCAACATGAACTCCGGCTCGATGCCGGTGAACATGGTCAGGCCCATGGCGCCGAGCTTCCTTACCTGGGCGCGCAAGGCGACCCGCGGGCAGTACTCGTAGGGCTTGCCCAGCACATGGCCGTCACACGCGATACGTGCGTAGCCTGGCATCCACGGCACCAGCGTCAGCGTGGACAGGTCACCCACCGCCGTGTATTCGGGGCCGTGCGGACCCATCCCCAGACCCCAGATGGCGAAACCGGCAAACCCCGCGCCGGTGGTCAGCAACGCCTCGAAATGCCCGACCGGCACGCACTTGGCCTTGGCGGAGCCATGGATATCCACGAACTGCGCCAGAACAAACTGGATGTTGTGCTTCTTGAGAAACTTGCGCGCGTCAGCAACGTTCATGAATACCTCGTGTTACGTGGGATCGGGCCAACCCTGAGTCAACTGACATGTTTCATGTGGGGAATTCTTATTGCCTGTACGATATCATGCACCAAGTCGGCGTGGCGCGCAACCTGTTTTGGCCGTCGACACGACCGCACGCAGCGACCGGACCTGGCTTGATCTAATCCGCGATTGGGAGCGCAAAGATGGACGATGAGGCGACACGAATACTGGCGCTCGCCCAGGACTTCCCGCTGCTGGGCATCGACGCCATTCGCGCTCGCCAGATTGCCGACGAATGTACCAACCTGCAGGCGGCATGTGCTGCTGCCACGCAGCGCTTCCGCGCATGCGACCCAGCGCAATTCGCTGCCAGGTTCGCCGCCCCACAGCCCGAAGCGCTGCCGTAATGAGTTCGCACGACCCGCAAGACCTGCGCGCACTGGCAGCTTCGATCCGCAGCGGCGAGCTGAGCGCGGTGCAGGCCAGTACACAGTGCCTGGAGCGCATCGCGCGCCACAACGGCGCGCTGCATGCGTTCATTGCGACCGACGGGCAAGCCGCGCTGCAACAGGCGCGACAGTTGGATGCCGCCGCGCAGGCAGGGCAGCCCATGCGTCCCTTGCACGGTGTGCCGCTGGCAGTGAAGGATCTTTTCCAGATCTGTGGCAAGACCACGACCGCTGGCTCCACCGTGTATGCGCAGCCGGCCAAAGCAGACGCGGCCGTCGTCACGCGCCTGCGGCAGGCCGGGGCCGTGCTGCACGGCACACTGAACCTGGACGAGTTCGCTGCTGGCGGCACCGGCATCAACCCGCACTACGGGCGCTGTCGCAACCCGTGGGATGTGGAACGCATCACGGGTGGCTCATCGTCGGGTAGCGCCGTGGCGGTTGCCGCGGGACTGGTGCCCGGCACGCTGGGTTCAGACACGGGTGGCTCGGCGCGCGTGCCGGCTGCCTACTGCGGCGTGACGGCGATCAAGCCGAGTTACGGACGGGTCAGCCTCGACGGGGTGTTTCCCCGTGCACCCCCCTTCGACAGCGTTTCGCCCATGGGCCACAGCGTGGAGGACTGCCAGACCCTGCTGGCGGTCATTGCGCGCACGCCCGCTGCGGGCGGTACCGGTTTGCCGGCGCTGGCGAGCGCGCTGGAACACGCAGCCACGCTGCGCGTGGGCGTCGCCCTTGCGCAGTTCCGGGACGCTGTCGACGCCCCCCTCATGGCGTGCCTGGAGAATGCCGCGGCCGCCTTGGGCCAAGCAGTGGCGGGGCTGCGCAGCGTCCAGTTGCCCGATCTCGATCTGATGACGGGGCTGCACCAGACCGTGGTCAAGTCCGAAGCTGCGCGCATTCACCAGGACGTTCTGCGCACGCGCGCTGGCGACATCTCGCTGGCCGCCAGAGGTGCCATCGAAACGGGCTTTTTCCTGGACCCTTCCCTGGCCTCGGAGGCTCTCGCCGTGCGCGCATCCGTTTTGGACCATTTCCTGGCGACGGCGTTTGCCAATGTAGATGTGTTGCTGCTGCCAGTGACGATGTCGGTCGCTCCGCTAGCAAGGGACGTATCGCAGGCGTCAGCCAGCGACATCGTCGCCTTCTTTGCACAAAGCGGCCGCGCCTGCCGCTTCGTCAACTACCTTGGCCTGCCCGCACTGTCCCTGCCCTGTGGTTTTGTCGATGGCCTGCCAGTGGGCATGCAACTGGTAGGCCGGCCCAATCGCGAAGGCGAACTGTTTGCGGCAGGACGCGCGTACCAGCACATGACCGACTTCCATCGGCGCCGGCCGGCAGCATGGGACTGAAGCGGCGGCAGGCCGGCGCGGGCAGACAAGAACCGCCGATCAGAGGTCAAGCACCAGCCGTGCAGACCTGGCACGCGACACGCACACCATGAGGTGATCGCGCTGCTCCGCATCCGATAGCACAAAGTCGCGGTGGTCCGGCTCGCCGGACAGGTACCGCGTCGTACAGGTGCCGCAGACACCGGCTTCGCAGGAGCTGTCCACCAGCACCCCTTCGCTCAACAGCACGGACAGGATGGAGCGGTCCGGCGGAACGGGATAGACAGCACCGGTAGAAGCGATCTCGACTTCGAAGCCCGTCTGGCCTGCAGCAGCAGCCACCACGACCGGAGCCGAGAAATGCTCGAAGTGCATCTGGCCGGCGGGCCAGTGGGCGCTAGCCGCCTTCACGGCGGCCATCAGGCCGGCCGGTCCACAACAGTAGACTTGGGTGCCTGGCGTCGCCTCAGCCAGCAGCGCCACCACATCAAGGCCGTTGCCCGGTACACCACCATCATGGTGCAGCCGCACACGCGAGGCCATACCGTCCCCGTCAACGAAGGCACGGAACGCGGTCTGCGCGGCGTCACGGGTGCAGTAGTGCAACATGAAATCCGCCCCGAGCGCATGCAATCTGTGGACCATGGCCAACAGCGGCGTGACGCCGATCCCTCCGGCAATCAACAGGTGGCGTGTCGCCGACTCATCGAGCGGAAAATGATTGCGTGGCATGGAAACCTGCAGCAGGTCTCCCACGGCCACGCGCTCGTGCATTTGCCTGGAGCCGCCACGCCCGTTCGTCTCGCGCAATATGCCCAGCAGATAGCGGTGGCGTTCGTCTGGCGCATTGCACAGCGAGTACTGGCGCACCTGGCCATCGGGCAAGGCGAGGTCCACATGGCCTCCGGCGGTGAAGACCGGCAGGTCAAGGCCCTCCGGGTCCATCAGCTCGAAGGTCTTGATGGACGCGGTTTCCTGGTTGATCGCGTTAACACGTAGCAGCATGGGTGCGCAATGGTCAGTCGAGGTTGGGAGGGGCGGTCGATCGCCTACAGGAAACTGCTGCTGCCCAGGCTGGAGCCCCCGCACACAAACAGGTTCTGACCGGTGACAAACTCGCTCTCGGCCTGCATGAAAAATCCAACCGCGTTGGCGACATCTGCCGGCAGACCGATGCGCCCGCGCGGTATGCGGTCGACTTTGCTTTGGCGGATGACGCTGCCGATTGGATTGTTGGCAGCGAAGAACTCGGTGTCGACCGGGCCAGGAGACACGCTGTTGACCGTGATGCCATGGCCGGCCAGTTCCAGGGCCCAGGTGCGTGTGAAGCTTATCAGCACCGCCTTGGCGGCGGCGTAGGCCGTACGTTTGGTCATGCCCAGAACCACCTCGCTGGCGATGTTGACGATGCGGCCAAACCGCTGCGCCTGCATGCCGGGAGAGAGCGCCTGGGCACACAACAGTGCGCTGGTGGCGTTGACCTCGAAGGTCCGATCGTATGCAGCCAGATCCACGGCTTCCAGCAATTGTGGAGTCACGTAGCCCACATTGTTCACCAGGCCGTTGAAGCGGTATCGTGCGCTCAGGGTGTGCAACATCTCCGCCAACGCCTGCCGGTCGGCCAGATCCACCTGATGCAGCACACCAGGGAAGCGGACACCTGCGGCGTGGCGCGCAAGGCCAACCACGGTATGGCCACGCCCGGCCAGCAGATCGGCACAGGCCAGGCCGATTCCCTTGCTCGCGCCGGTGATGAGAGTGACCCGTTCCATGCATGCTCCAAGCCTGTGCCAGCGTCCGGGAAGGCCGCCACGGCCGCTGAATGATAGCCGGTTGCCAAGTGCTTGTAAGTAAACTATGATTCTCTTGAAGCAACTTCCACCAGCCCGCAGTGAAGCCGGCGGCACGGTAATTGCATGACAAAAATGTCTGAGACGAGGAGCCGTCACTGATGGACAGCAACAGTCAGCGAATCATCATGCCGCCGCGCGGGCGCTATATCGGGCACGACAAGCACGTGCGACCGGCAGCCGATCCGACCTTCATGCAGGTCGGCCCCGGAAAGCCCTGCGGCGAGTACCTGCGCCGCTTCTGGCAGCCGGTGTGCATGACGGAAGAACTCGGCAAGGGCGTGCCCGTACGCCTGCGCATCCTGGGCGAAGACCTGGTGGCGTTTCGCGACCTGTCGGGCGAGTACGGCCTGCTGCACCTGCACTGCAGCCACCGCAACACGTCACTGGAATTTGGCTTCATCGCCGAGCACGGCATCCGCTGCTGTTACCACGGCTGGCACTACGCGGTCGACGGCACCATTCTGGATACGCCGGGCGAACCGGCCGGCTCCCGGATCAAGGAGCGCACCTGCCACGGCGCCTACCCGGTGATCGAATGGCATGGATTGCTGTTCGCCTACATGGGCCCGGCCGGCGATGTACCGCCGTTCCCGTTGTACGACACCATCAACAATCTGCCTGGCACCGAGTTGGTACCCTACAAGATCGTCTACCCGTGCAACTGGCTGCAGGTGTGCGAAAACACCATGGACCCGGTGCACACCGTGTTCCTGCATTCGAGGTTGAACCGGTTCCAGTTCGAGGCCGCATGGCAGGTCATGCCGATGCTGGAGTTCCATGAAACACCCTCCCGCGTATACGCGACGCTGACCTACCGCTGGAAAAACATGATCTGGGTGCGTACCCAGGAGACGACCTACCCCAATTTCAGCCAGGTTGGCGCATTCTGGGAAGACGCCGAAGACGAGAAGTTCTTCAAACGCGCAAGCATCACCAAGTGGACGGTGGCGATCGACGACACCCACTGCATGATCATTGCCTACCGCAGTTTCGGCCCGGCGATCGATCCCAAGGGCAAGGGCAAACGTGAGCTGGTCGGTCTGCAGACGGTGGATTTTGACGGTCAGACCGAACTGCGCTCCTACGATGTGATGCAGCGCGATCCGAGTGACTATGAAGCCCAGGTATCGATCGGGCCGATGGCCACCCACAAGGCGGAGAACCTTGGCACCACCGATCAAGGTGTCGCCATGTTGCGGCGCAACATACGGCGTGGCATTGAGAGTGTCCAGGAGGGCCATGGCGTACCCCGGCTTGATATCCGGGATGGCGAAGTCGGCACCTATGTACAGGACACCGTGATGCCGTTTCGCGAGCGTCCGCAGGCAGAGGACGAACAGCTCATGAAATCCCTCACCAGCGCCGTGATGGATGTGGTGCGACAAGGCGACGCAATGGGAGGACCACAACGCCGCGAATTCATCGAGAGCGGACTGCGCGCCCTCCAGCGCGACCCGCGCTTCGCGGCGGGTTAGACAGCAATGACTGGGCGGCCATGAACACACGGTGGGAATACCTGCTGATCCCGTCCTTCGTGGTGAGCTTCGTCTTGCTGGCGGCGTCGCAGCTGACCTTTCTGCGTGGGAGCCTGTCGGCCGACATGGGCCTTGGCAACCTGTCCAAGACGCTGGGGTGGGGCAACTACCAGACGCTGTTCACCGACGAGTTCTACGTGCGCTCGCTGTGGCTGACGGTGAAGGTCTCGGCTATTGCCACGGTCTGCACACTGCTGATGAGCTTTCCGGTGGCCTACGTGATCGCGCGCATGCGCTCGCGCTGGGCCATGCTCATGCTGGCCGGTGTCGTGGTGTCCTCGTTCGTGACCATCGTAATCAAGGTCTACGGCCTGATCGTCATCTTTTCCGCCGACGGCGGCTTCAACAAACTCATGATGGCCGTCGGCTTGCTGGACAGGCCCTACACCATCATCGGCAACGCCACCGGTGTCGTGGTGGGCCTGATGCAGTTCACCATGGGTTTTGCGGTGCTGCTGCTGTACAGCGTGGTGCGCACCATCCCACCGTCGCTGGAAGAGGCCGCCACGGTGCACGGCGCCAGCCGGCCCCGGGTCTTTTGGCGCGTCATCCTGCCGCTGAGCCTGCCTGGCGTGATCGTCGGTGCGCTGATGATGTTCAACATGTGCATGGGCGCGTTCACCTCGGCCTCCCTTCTCGGTGGCGGCAGGGTGTTCACACTCCCGGTGCTGATTCAGCGGGCGGTGATTGTGGAAACCAAGTACGGCATGGGCGCTACGCTGGCCGCGGTATTGCTGGTGTCGGTGATCCTGATCAACGTCGTTTCGGTCTTTCTGGTGCGCCGCCTGCGGGCGGCAAGGCTGGTGATCGCATGAATCAGGATCAGACCGTTTCTTCGCGTCAACCGAAGAACACCTGGCGCAGGCCCTCGGTGGGCACCTTCGCCAAGGTATTGTGGGTCGGCTGGGCCTACTTCTTCCTGTTGGCTCCGATGGTGGTGGTGATCGGATCGTCTTTCGATGGCACCA
Organism: Betaproteobacteria bacterium; assembly: GCA_031387285.1. Classification (GTDB taxonomy): domain Bacteria; phylum Pseudomonadota; class Gammaproteobacteria; order Burkholderiales; family Burkholderiaceae_C; genus CAISIP01. The sequence continues at coordinate 9,847 of JANNDB010000681.1, forward strand.
CGGCATACAGCGGCGTGGTGTTTCCACCCCAGGAGCTGACCTGGAAGTGGTATCAGAAAATTCCATCCACGCATTACAAGTCGCTCGGCCTGTCGCTCGGACTTGCGCTTTCAGTGGCCCTGGGGGCCTGCCTGCTGGGCATACCAGCGGCGCTGGCCATCGTGCGCGGCAAGCTGCCCGGAAAGTCGGTGTTTCTGGCATTTTTCCGGGCGCCCATGCAGATACCGGCCGTGGTCACCGGTGTGGCCTTCCTGCGCCTGTATTACGTGGCCGGTGATGCGACGGGACTGTTCCTCAACGCCACCTTCGTCGGCCTGTACCTGGGCCACCTGTTTGTGGCAACACCCTATGTCATCGGTACCGTCGTCTCGGTGCTGCAGCGCTTCAATATGCGGCTGGAAGAAGCAGCATTGAGCATGGGTGCAAGCCGCTGGAGTACGTTCCGGCGGATCACCCTGCCCACCATCATGCCGGGCGTGCACGCCGGGGCCCTGTATGCGTTCATGGTGTCGTTCTCCGACGTGCCGATCGCCATGTTTCTGACGGCGCCGGGCTTTGTGACCTACCCGGTCGAACTGTTTTTTGGCATCGAGACCGACTTCAACCCGTCGGTACTCGCCTCCGCATCGCTGGTGATCGTCTTTTCGCTGGTGGCGTTGCTGCTCGTGCAAAAGGTGATCGGGCTCGACTCGGTGGTGCATTCGGGTAATTCGCGCTAGTTGACGGGGGATCTGACGGGGCCGGCGTTTCCGGTTGGTTTGCAGAGTTGATTTCGAAAGGAAGTGACATGGGCAATTTTCTCAAGGCGTGTGGTCTGGCGTTGACCGGCTCCGCCATCGCGCTGTCGGCCACACTGTGGTCGACGGCCGTGCAGGCACAGGCGAAACCTTTTGATGGCGTGACGCTGCGCGTGGCCACCTTTGGCGGGCCATGGCGCGACGACCTGGTCAAGTATGTCGCACCCAAGATCGAGGCCATGGGGGGCAAAGTCGAGTTCATCATCGGAAGCCCACAGGACAACTTGGCGAAGATCATCGCCGCGCGCGGCCGCGAGGCACCGTTCGACATCGTCGAAATCCTGGATGCCCAGTTCGACCAGGTGGTCGAAGGCGGCCTGCTGGTGCCGATCGACTACAACGCCGTCCCCAACTCCAGCCAGCTCGAAGGCTGGCAACGCAACCCGAACGCGGTGGGCAACTGGACGACCCAGGAGGTGATCTGCTACGACAAGGGCAAATTCGCCGAGCTGGGACTGCCCGTTCCGACCAGTTACAAGGACCTCGCCAACCCGAAACTGGCCGGGCGCGTGATGCTGGCCGACATCACCGGTGGTGGTGGACTGGCCAACTTTGCCGGAATGTCGTTCGCCTCCGGTGGTGACACCAACAACGTCAAGCCGGCGCTGGATACGATAGCAACCATCAAGGGCGCCAAGTTCTGGAAGGCCGGTGGAGACGTGGTGACGGGTTTCAGGAGCGGTGACATCTACGCCGCGGTGGCCCACACCGGCTGGTGCCTGCGCGCGATCAAGTTTGCCGGTGCCAACGTGGCGGCCGCCCATCCACGGATCAACGACAAACAGAAGGGCGTCATCAAAGTCGGCTGGCTGGGCGTGGTCAAGGGCACCAAGAACGCCGCGGCCGCAATGGCCTTCGTCAATGCCTACCTTGACGAAGAATTTCAAGTCGCCTTTGCCAAGAACAGCGGGGTGTGGCCGGTGAACAAGCGTGCCATCCAGCGCCTGCGCACCGAAGACCCGGTTTTTGTGGCGCTCAACAACATCGAAGCGGCTGACGTCGCCAACATGCTGCGGGTGGACTACAAGGGCGTGAACGTCAGCAACTGGTACGACCAGTGGAACCGCGCGGTGAGCAAATAGCGCGGAGCCGCGGCAACTGAGTGGCATTGAAGGAGAACCATGTCCCGCGTCGTACTCGACAAAGTGACCAAGAAGTACGGCGAGTCATTCGCGGTGCGTGCCGTGGACCTGGATATCCGGGAGGGTGAATTCCTCACCCTGCTCGGGCCGTCGGGTTGCGGCAAGACGACCACCCTGCGGATGATTGCAGGCTTTGTGCTGCCCACCAGTGGCACCGTGTATCTGGGTGACGAAGATGTCACCCGTCTGCCGCCCAACAAGCGCGGGATCGGGATGGTGTTCCAGGACTATGCCCTGTTCCCGCACATGACGATCGGCGAGAACATCGGCTTCGGTCTGGCGGAACGCCGCACCGACAAGGCAACCATCGCCAAACGGGTAAAGGAGTTGCTGGACATGGTGCAGCTCTCGACCGTTGAACACCGCTATCCGCCGGAGCTCTCCGGCGGCCAGCAGCAACGTATTGCGGTCGCGCGGGCCGTGGCCTATTCGCCACGGGTGTTGCTCATGGACGAGCCCTTGGGCGCGCTGGACCTGAAACTGCGCGAAGCCATGCAGGGCGAGATCCGCCAGATCCAGCAGCGCCTGGGCACCACGACGGTCTATGTCACGCATGACCAGACGGAAGCCATGCACATGTCCGACCGCATCGTCGTGATGAAAGACGGCCTGATCGAGCAGATGGGCAGTGCGGAGGAAATCTACGACCGTCCGCAAAGCCGCTTTGTGGCGGACTTCATCGGCCAGATCAACCTGCTGAACGCCGATGCCGTCGGGGAGGAAGGCGGCTTCTGTGTGATCGAGATCGGTGGCGCGCGCGTGCGCGTCGCGCAGGCGCCGGCGAACGCCCGCGGCAAGGTCACGGCCGGCCTTCGGCCGCAACATCTCAAGCTCATGCCACCGGGCAGTGCATCAGACGGCGTGAACCGGTTGAGTGGCCGAATCCGCAACCGCATCTTCTCCGGCAACCTGGCCCACGTCGACGTCGAGCTCGCCGGTGGTCAGACGGTCACGGTGGAAACCAGTCCGCATGAAGCTGTCGGCGAGCCGCAAAGCGCTGTCGAAGTGCACTGGTCGCCCAGGCACGGTTGCGTCCTGACGCGCTAAGGTTCAAAGCACAAGACCCATGGTGGCTTGCCGAACACCCGTCAACCCGGGGCAGGTGGAATGGTCCGGCGACAACCCGGGCATCTATCTCAAACGGCTTGCAGACGGCCCTTTCACGGCCTTGGCACTGTTCTTCCGCGTGGTGCTCTCGCCGCATGGACGCGGTACCGCGATGCTGGTGCTGGGAGACCCCGACCAGGCCGCCGGTTGGCCGGACGCGCGCAATCTGTGCATCGGCGACAACCAGGCCCTGTGCAGGTACCTGATCGATGGGTTTGTGGCCAACATGCCGTCCTTTCGTGGCAAGGCTGGCCTCCTCCATGCCCGCTACCTGCCTCTGACCGCAGCGCGCACGCTTGGCAGTACCAACGCGCGTTTCACCGAAGTCGTCGAAAGCGACACGCTGGTTGCCGAAATGGCCTGGGAGCAGCTCGGCGCACCTTTCGCCGTGGAGGTAAAAAAGGACCAGTCCTCCACGGGAACGCATGAAATGGTCAGCATTTTTCTGGAAGCTCGCGCGGCGCAGATCACACTGGCCGGCAAGCGGCTGGACGGGCAGGTGGCGGACCGGCAAATGTTTGGCCGCACCATCAGCACCGCCTTCCTCGCCTTTTCGGAGACCTGGATCCGGCCTGACTGACGCAGCCGCGGTCCCCCCACCCACCCATCACGCATCCGCCATGCCCATCGGCATCCCGATCAACCCCGACCGCCTCGACTGGACCGGTGACAACCCCGGCATCATGCTCAAGGAGCGTGAAGACGGGCCGTGGAGCGCGCTGGCGCTGTTCTTTCGCATAGCCTGGCCACCCCACGGCCGGGGCACGGCACTGGTACTGTACGAACAACCCGATGTGGCGCGCACCGTACCGGATGTCCACAACGTCGTGATTACCGACAACGACGCCATGGCGCGCTACCTCATGCGCGACTTTGTCGGCAAGTTCGGTGTCTTTGGCGAAGTCCCGGCGTTCGCCGCCATGGCTTACCTGCCATTGACCCACGCAGCGACCACCGGCGACCCCTGCGGCAACCGCGTCACCGAAACGGTCTGCAGCGGCAATCTGGCGGTAGAACTGGTATGGGAAGAACTCGGCAAACCAACCGCGCTGGAGCTGCCACCGGAGCTGTCAGGCACCGGTGCCCACACGATGTTCAGTCTGCTGGTGGAGTCGCGCCGGGCAGCGATCCTGGTCAACGGCCGCCAGTTGCCCGGCAAGCCTGTTGCGCGCGAACAGGCCGGCATACAGACCACCACAGCGTTCCTGTACTACGCCGAGTCGTGGTTGCGCGCATGATGGGTACGCCCCGCCTGTCAAAAAACCGTCCTGGCCCCCACAGCCGACAGACCGGCGCGCGCAACCTCCAGGTCCTCATCACCCGACCCTGAACTGACTCCGATTCCCCCAACATGGTGGCCGTCGATGACGATGGGCAAGCCGCCGGCCAGGTTGGTGTAATGTCCGTCCGTCGCCAGCCCCACACCGAGTTCGTACTCAGCGGGCAAGGCGCCGGACGGATGGCGCCGCTCTGCCGAGACCTGGGCCTTGCGCAGTGCGGGACCGCCCGCCAGACCGGCGGCCCCGTCGGTGCGCCCGTAGGCCAGCAACTGGCCACCGGCATCCATGACGGCGATGCACTGGGGCACCTGCATCTTCTGCGCCTGGGCCACAGCGGCAGCCAGCATGCGCGCTGCAGCGGCATAGGACAACTTCATCGTGGGTATCAGCAACTCACTCATCGAACGGCTCCTTGGGCAGGCAGCGTGTCAACGCCGCGGTAGATATTTCTTGTCAACTTTGCAGATATAGGTGTACTTGGGGTTGACCATCTGTGTGCAACGCGCCTCGGCGATCTGACCCAGCAGCATGTAGGCCTCGCTGGCCTTGAAGCCGTAGGATGCCTCCATCCAGTACACCATCTCCTCGAAGGCGATGCGCAAGGCATCCTCCAGCGGACGCGCGCAACCCAGGGTGCAGATATGGGTGGCGGTTTCGATACGAGGCCAGTTGAGTTTCTCCGCCGCCGGACACACGAACACCTGGCAACGCAGGTGGCCACGGATCTCGATTGCACCCATGCCATTGACTTCGCCGTCACCCTGCAAAGCATGCACGTCGCCAAAGTACAGGTAGGCGCCTTCGTGCCAGACCCGAAAACTCACCAGGCTGCCGTTGCAGACTTCCTGCACGTCTAGGTTGCCGCCGTGGGTGCCGTTGTCGATGGTGATCACGCCGCCTGCCACCGGCGCCACGCCGATCACGCCGACCATGGGCTTGGCATCAAGTTTGAGGGACTCGCTCCAGTGCACGATGCCGTCCTCCACGCGCACGGTATGGTTCTGGATGCCGAACTCGCGCCGCCGCACCCAGTCCGGGAAGATGCCGATCCCCGGCCACAGCGCGGTATAGCCCAGACCATGCACACCGACATGGATCACCCGCACCACGACCATGTCACCCGGCCTGGCCCCTTTTACCTTGATCGGCCCGGTGGCCGGGTTCACGAACGGCAGCGTCACGTCGTGCTCACACAGCTTTTCGTCCAGCGAGTGGATCAGGTGGCCACCGATGTTCAGCTCGGTCTCGATCTCGAATATCTCCCCGTGTTCGACCTCCGCGGTAAAGCTGTCCACCGCCGCAAACGCGTACTTCAGGTCGCCCTTGCGGATCACCTGTCCACGGTCGATGGGGGCCACGTCGGAAAAGTTCATGGGACGCTCCTTGGGGGTTCAATCGCCGTTGCGGACGTGGCGCTCAGCGCGCCAGCAACTCCCGCAACGCGGTATCGAGAAATGCCATGTCCGGCGCATGCAGTCCCGGCGCGCCCGCGATATGGCCCCAGTCGGATGGAATCGGGCGCAACTCTGCATCGCCCATGTGCTGCAGTTGCCATTCGTTGTCCGCCACCGGGAAGTACAGGTCAGTTGCACCGGGCAGCAGCATGGTCCTGGCGGTGATCGCGCGCAGGGCAGCAGGGTAGTCTCCGCGATAGATCGGGTTGTCGCTGATGTCAGAGCGCTGCCAGGTGTGCAGCATGCCCAGCAGGTCGTTGGCGTCAAACTGCAGGAAGTTGGCTTCCCAGAATGCGGTCATGTGGTCGTCTGGCGTCGAGTGGCCCAGCTCTCGGTACAAGCCGCCACGATAGAACGCCTGCGACGGCCCCCAGCCGGCCCATACCCGTGCAAAAGCCCGGATGCCGCGCTGCGGTGCACGGTGGTACCAGCCGCCGTTGAAATCAGAATCGGCCAGCAAGGCGGCCTTGACACCTTCGAGAAACACCCAGTTGTGCGGCGCCGTCCGGGCCGAAGCACACCAAGGCGCCAGCCGCTGGACCATGTCCGGAAAAATCGCAGCCCAGTGGCTCGCCTGTTGACCCCCCATGGAGAAGCCGGTTGCCAGCGCAAGCCGCCGCACCCCCAGGTGCTGCGTCAGCAGGCGGTGCTGGCAATGCACGTTGTCCCAATGGGTGATGGCAGGAAACCTGGGCCCGTTGAACGGCTCGGCGGCGTTGGAAGGCGACGAAGACAGGCCGTTGCAGAACATGTCGACGACCACGATGAAGTAGCGATCCGGGTCCAGCGCGCGGCCGGTGCCGATCATCCCTTCGTAGTCGGCGTGGCGTCCGCCGTAAAAGGTCGGAACCAGAATGGCGTTGTCGGCCGGGCCGTTGAGCCGCCCGTATGTCTTGTAGGCCAGCCGCGCATTGCGCAGGGTCGCGCCGGACTGCAGCACAACGTCGCCCAACTCGAATACAGCACCGTCGGACACGTTGTTTCCCCGAGACTGTTGGAGCAGGAATGCCGCTCCATGAACGGACGCAAGCTGGCGCAAACCACAAATCCGGCTGCTTGCTGAATGTGCACAATAGTAACATAATGTTCGTCAGGTGATAGAACACCCAACACGCCCAATGCCCGCGGCGGTCACAGGTTTTCGTGGTAAACCCTGTCGCAGTGCAACCCGATTTCCCGGAGCCTTTGGACATGCCGCAATCCCCATTCACCGATGCACCGGACCCGGACAGCACCCGGCTGCCAGCCCACCTGCCCGGTAGCGCCACCCCGCTGCTGCGTACCTACCGCCAGTTGATTGGTGGTGTCTGGTGCAACGCGGCGGGTGGCGAGTGGCTGGAATCGCTCAACCCCGCCAACGGCGAGGCCTGGGCGCTGATTCCCAGGGGCCGTGCCGCCGACGCCCAACGCGCGGTGACGGCGGCGCGCGCAGCCTTCGAGTCGGCCGCATGGCGCACGATGACGGCCAGCGCCCGCGGCGACCTGCTGCGGCGTGTCGCCACCTACCTGGAGGGCCACATCGAGGAACTGGCCGTGATCGAGGCGCGCGACAACGGCAAGCGGCTGGTCGATGTGCTGCCACAGCTGCGCACCCTGCCGAAGTACTTCCATTACTACGCCGGCCTGGCCGACAAGATCGAAGGCGCGGTCATACCAAATGACGTTCCCGGCGTCTTTAACTACACACGCCATGAACCGCTGGGGGTGGTGGTGGCTATCACGCCCTGGAACTCCCCCTTGATGCTTGCGGTGTGGAAGCTGGCGCCGGCACTGGCAGCCGGCAACACCGTGGTGCTCAAGCCGTCCGAGCATGCGTCGGCATCGACGCTGGAGCTTGCGGCGATGCTGGAGGCTGCCGGCTTGCCGCCGGGGGTGGTCAACGTGGTCACCGGACTGGGGGGCGAAGTCGGTGCACCTCTGGTGGAACATCCGCAAGTGGCCAAGATCACGTTCACCGGTTCGGACGCCAGCGGCAAGCGCATCGCGGCCACCGCAGCGGCCGACCTGAAACGCGTGACGCTGGAGCTGGGCGGCAAGTCGCCGCAACTGGTGTTCGAGGACGCCGACTTTGACAACGCCGTGCACGGTGTTCTATCGGGCATCTTCCTGTCCCTCGGCCAGTCCTGCATCGCCGGCTCGCGCCTGCTGGTGCACGACAGCATCCACGACCGATTCGTGCAGCACCTGGTGGCCGGTATGCAGGGCGTGCGCATCGGCGACCCGTTCGACGCTGCCACCCAGCTCGGGCCGGTGGCAAACCAGCCGCAGCTCGAAAAGGTACTGGCGTTCATCGAGCGGGCGCGTGCCGAGGGTGCGACCTGCGTGCTGGGTGGGCGCTCCGTACATCCGGCGGAC
>JANNDB010000759.1:0-13870 GCA_031387285.1 Betaproteobacteria bacterium
GGTGGTGTCGAAGACTTCCTTGGAGAGCAAAGAGGCGCGCTTGACAGGGGGAGGGGGAAGGGGCATGGTTCGGACGGGTCAGAAAGGGGAATCGGATTGCGCAGCGCGCAGGGAGCAGAACAGGTTTGCGGCAAATGAAAAAGCCGCCTGGGACCTAGGCGGCTTCGGGTGATTGCGCAGTGCTGGCGTCAGCGGCATGAGGGCATTATGCATGAGCCCCCACGGCACTTGTAACGATCAACCAGCCTTCTTCAGTGCCTTCACCGACTTGAGGACTTCGTCGACATGGCCCGGCACCTTGAGGCCGCGCCACTCTTCCTTGAGCGCGCCATCTGCGCCAATCAGGAACGTGCTGCGCTCGATGCCCTTGACCTTCTTGCCATACATGATCTTGTTCTTCACCACACCAAACATGTGGCACATTTTTTCTTCAGTGTCTGCAATCAGCTCGAAGGGCAGTTCCAGTTTCATCTTGAAGTCGTCATGGGATTTCATGTTGTCGCGCGACACGCCAAACACGGTAGCGCCGGCTTTCACGAAATCCTTGTACTTGTCGCGGAACTGCATGGCTTCGGTGGTGCAGCCGGGCGTATTGTCCTTGGGGTAGAAGTACAGAACCAGGGTTTTGCCGAGATGGGTGGTATTGGAAACCTTGACCCCGCTGGTGGCGTTGGCTTCGAATTCCGGGAGGGGTTTGTTGACAACGATCGCCATAGGTTTCTTGAGTCTCTCGTGCAGAATGTGTCAGAGGCAGGGATGGTTCAGCAGGGCCTTGAGCAGCCTGAGGCAGTCCAACCGTAACCGTACATTTTAGCTGCAATTGCCCCGTCAATCGGCCGGGTATTCCAACTCTTCAATCAGGAACGCGGCAACCACGCGGCGCCCCTCACCGGCCAGGATGTTGTAGGTGCGGCATGCCGCACGGGTATCCATGGTCTCCACGCCGATGCGCCGGGTGTGCAGATCGGCAAGCCAGGCGGGATTCGGAAACCGGATGCGCTCGCCGCTTCCGAACAAGACCAGTTCCGCGTCCAGCGTCGCGATGCGTGCAAAGTGTGCCGCACCAATATCAGCAAAGCTGCGGCATTGCCAGTCAAAACGGTCGCCGGCGGCACTGATGACCACACTGTGCGTGCATCGTTCGCCATCGATCGCCAACCAGCCCGCGCCATACGCGGTAATGGACTGCACATCGGATTTGTCGGGCTGGAGTTTCACGGGTCTGTACGAAGGGAACTGTGGTCAAATTATAGGTTTGCTGACATGCCGTGTGCCCCAGGAGCGACCATGAAGACGATCCGGAAATCCACCAAGCTCGACAACGTGTGTTATGACATTCGCGGCCCGATTCTCGAGTGCGCGCAGCGCATGGAGGAGGAGGGCCACAAGATCATCAAACTCAACATCGGCAATCTTGCCGTGTTCGGGTTCGACTCCCCCGAGGAAATCCAGCAGGACATGATCCGCAACCTGCCGAACTCGGCAGGCTACTCGGACAGCAAGGGCATTTTTGGCGCACGCAAGGCCGTCATGCATTACACCCAGCAACAGGGCGTCGCCGGTGTCACGCTCGATGACATCTACCTGGGCAACGGTGCATCCGAATTGATTGTGATGGCCAGCAACGCCATGCTCAATGATGGCGACGAGATGCTGATTCCGGCGCCTGACTATCCGTTGTGGACGGCCGCCGTGGTGTTGTCGGGCGGGGCGCCCGTGCATTACCAATGTGATGAAGCCAACGGATGGATGCCGAATCTGCAGGACATCCGTGACCGGGTGACGCCGCGCACCAAGGGCATTGTGGTCATCAATCCCAACAACCCCACGGGTGCGCTTTACTCCGACGAAATTCTGCTGGGCATCATCGACATCGCGCGCGAGCACGGGCTGGTGATTTTTGCCGACGAGGTGTATGACAAGGTCCTGTACGACGGTGTCAGCCATACGGCGATCGCCTCCCTGAGTGACGACGTGCTGACGCTCACGTTCAACAGCCTGAGCAAGAGCTACCGCTCGTGCTGTTACCGCTCGGGTTGGATGGTGGTCTCCGGCGACAAGAGGGCTGCGCGCGATTACATCGATGGCCTGAACATGATGTCCAACCTGCGCCTGTGCCCGAACGTGCCGGGCCAGTGGGCCATACAGACCGCGCTGGGCGGTTACCAGAGCATCAAGGACCTGGTGGCGCCGGGTGGCCGCCTGCGCCGCCAACGTGACCTGGCATACGAGTTGATCACGGCGATTCCGGGAGTAAGTTGCGTCAAGCCACAGGCCGCGCTGTACATGTTTCCCAGGCTCGACCCGCAGGTGTACCCGGTGCAGGACGATCAGGAGTTCATGCTCGAGCTGCTGCAGGAAACCAAGGTGATGCTGGTCCAGGGTACCGGCTTCAACTGGACTGCGCCAGACCACTTCCGCATCGTGTTCCTGCCGCACGAGGACGACTTGCGTGAGGCCATTGGCCGCATCGCACGGTTCCTGGAGCACTACCGCAAGCGCCATGCGGAGACTGGATCGCGCGCCTCCGTCAAACTGGTTGCTGCCCGTGCCTGAGCATCGGGCACGGCACCTTACCTGAACCAATTCATGAATTCCATACAAGTAGGTCTGCTGGGTATTGGCACTGTCGGTAGCGGCACGTTCAGTGTGCTGCGGCGCAACCAGGCCGAGATTCGCCGGCGCGCTGGCCGCGGCATAGAGATCACGATGGTCGCCGACCTCGATGTGGCGCGTGCCCAGGCGCTGGTCGGGCCGGATGTGCAGGTGGTCAACGACGCCCGGGCCGTCATCGCCAACCCGCAGATTGATATCGTCATCGAGTTGATTGGTGGCTACACGATTGCCCGCCAACTGGTCATGGAAGCCATTACAGCCGGCAAACACGTGGTCACTGCCAACAAGGCCTTGCTCGCCGTGCACGGCACGGAAATATTCGCGGCCGCTCATGCCAAGGGCGTGATGGTGGCGTTTGAGGCCGCCGTGGCCGGAGGCATTCCCATCATCAAGGCGCTGCGCGAGGGTCTCACGGCCAACCGCATTCAGTGGGTTGCCGGCATCATCAACGGCACGACCAATTTCATCCTGAGCGAGATGCGCGAGAAGGGCCTGGATTTCGCCACCGTGCTCAAGGAGGCGCAACGCCTGGGATACGCCGAAGCCGACCCAAGCTTTGACATCCAGGGGGTGGATGCGGCGCACAAGGTCACCATCATGTCGGCGATTGCCTTTGGCATACCGGTTCAGTTCGACAAGGCCTACGTTGAAGGCATTACGGCCCTGGCTGCGCAGGATATCCAGTACGCCGGCCAGATGGGTTACCGCATCAAGCTTCTGGGCATCACCAAACGCAGTACGGACCCACGTACCGGCAAAGAGCGCGGAATCGAGTTGCGCGTGCATCCCTGCCTGGTGCCCATGAAACGACTCATCGCCAATGTCGAGGGTGCCATGAACGCCGTGATGGTGCAGGGCGACGCCGTGGGTACCACGCTGTATTACGGCAAGGGTGCCGGCAGTGAGCCGACCGCCAGCGCCGTGATCGCCGACCTGGTGGACATCACGCGGCTGCACACCGCCGATGCGGCACAACGGGTCCCGCACCTGGCTTTCCATCCGGACGCCATGAGCAACCTGCCGGTATTGCCGATGGCAGACATCACGACCAGCTACTACCTGCGCCTGCGTGTCGCTGATCAGGCCGGCGTGCTGGCCAAGGTAACCGGCATTCTGGCCGAAGCGGGCATCAGCATCGATGCCATGCTGCAGCGCGAAGCGGACGATGTGGGTGGTGCGGTTGCTGCTGCGGGCGACTCGCAGGTGGCCCAGACCGATCTGATCATCCTGACCCACGATACCCGTGAAGGCACGATGAACGAGGCCCTTGCGCGCATGCAGGCCTTGGAGAGCGTGTTGCAGCCCATCGTGCGCATCCGCAAGGAAGAGCTCGCCTGATGCGCTACCTGTCGACCCGCGGCCACGCAAGCGGCCAGCGTTTCTGCGACATATTGCTCGAAGGCCTGGCGCCGGACGGCGGCCTGTATCTGCCAGAGTACTATCCGCAGGTGGACGACGCCATGCTGACGCACTGGCGCGGTCTGTCCTACGCTGAACTCGCGTTCGAGATTCTTTCGCTGTTCGTGGACGACATTCCTGCGCCCGACCTGCGCGCCATCTGCAATCGCACCTATACCGCCGAAGTATTCGGAACCGCGCTGATCGCGCCACTGCGCCGATTGCAGCATGCGGGCGAATCGTCCGCCGATGCCGCCTCGCCGCTGTACCTTGAAGCGCTGTCCAACGGCCCGACGCTGGCCTTCAAGGACATGGCGATGCAGCTGCTCGGCAACCTGTTCGAGTACGAGCTGGCACGCCGTGGCGAGACGCTCAACATCCTCGGTGCAACCAGCGGCGATACCGGCAGTGCCGCCGAGTACGCGATGCGCGGCAAACGCGGACTTCGTGTCTTCATGACCAGCCCGCTGGGGCGCATGAGCCCGTTCCAGCAGGCCCAGATGTTCAGCCTGCAGGACGAGAACATCCACAACATCGCGATCCGCGGCGTTTTTGACGATTGCCAGGACATCGTCAAGGCGGTGTCGGGCGATCATGCGTTCAAGCGCAAGTACCGCATCGGCACGGTGAACTCCATCAACTGGGCACGCCTGGTGGCGCAGGTGGTGTATTACTTCGCCGGCTACTTCCAGGCGACACGCTCCAACCAGGAGCAGGTCAGTTTCGCGGTTCCGTCAGGCAATTTCGGCAACATCTGCGCCGGGCATGTTGCGCGCCGCATGGGGCTGCCCATTCACAGACTGGTGCTGGCGACCAACGAGAACGACGTGCTCGACGAGTTCTTCCGCACCGGCATCTACCGCGTACGCGGTGCGGCCGACACCCATGAAACCTCCAGCCCGTCGATGGACATCTCCAAGGCGTCCAACTTCGAGCGGTTTGTATTTGATCTGCTGGGTCGGGACGGTGCCGCCGTTGCAGGCCTGTTTGGTGCGCAGCTCGGCCAGCTCGGCCAGCACGGCCGCTTTGATCTGTCGGGCCATGCATCGTTTCCCGATGCGGCGTTGCGGCACGGCTTTGTCAGCGGGCGCAGCTCCCATGCTGACCGGCTGGCCACCATTCGCGACACCCACGCGCGTTACGGGATGATCATTGACACCCATACGGCGGACGGCTTGAAGGTGGGTCGCATGCACCGGGAGGCGGGTATCCCCCTGATCGTTCTGGAGACGGCTTTGCCGATCAAGTTTGCTGCAACGATTGAGGAAGCCCTGGGACACGCGCCGCCGCGGCCGGCGCGTTTTGAAGGCATGGAGTCCCTGCCCAGGCGGGTGCACGAATTACCCGCCGATGTGGGCGCGGTGAAGTCCTATATCGAGCAAACCTGCCGTGCAGACCACTAGGCCTTCGCTCAAGCCGCTTGACGAGGCGCTGGCGCAGTTGCTGGCCTACGCACGACCGATCGCGGCGACCGAGCGGATTTCCACCTTCGATGCGGATGGACGCGTGCTCTGCGCCGACCTCGCCTCGGCCATGCGCGTGCCACCACTGGACAACAGCGCCATGGACGGGTATGCCGTGCGTTGTGCCGACGTGCAGCAGCCCGACACGCTGTTGGATATTGGCCAGCGTATTGCCGCTGGCAGCTCCGGCGCGCCGCTGGGCGCGGCAACGGTGGCGCGCATTTTCACCGGCGCCCCGGTTCCGGCTGGTGCAGACGCCGTGGTGATGCAGGAAGACTGCGAATTGCAGCCTGGCGGGACCCGCCTGCGCATCCGCACAGTCCCGACGCAAGGCCAGTGGATACGCCGCGCCGGGGAAGACGTCGCGCTGGGCGCCACCGTGCTCCCGCGGGGCGCGCGCCTGACACCGGCAGCGCTGGGTCTGGCGGCGAGTATCGGCACGGACCAGCTGGAAGTGGTGCGCCGGCCACGGGTGGCCCTTTTTTCCACAGGCGACGAGCTGGTCATGCCGGGCGAGATCGCTGTAAGTGCCATGCCCGCCGGCGCCATCTACAACTCGAACCGTTTCTTCCTGCGCACCCTGCTGGCCCGCCTGGGCTGCAGCGTGACCGACATGGGTATCGTGCCGGACCGGCGCGATGCGACCATCGCCGCGCTGCAGGAGGCCTGCATGGCGCACGACCTGGTGTTGACCAGCGGTGGTGTTTCGGTCGGCGAAGAAGACCATATCAAACCCGCTGTACAGGCGCTGGGCACGCTCGATTTGTGGCAGATCGCGATCAAGCCGGGTAAACCTTTTGCCTACGGGCGGTTGGGGGCGGCGCATTTCATCGGCCTGCCTGGCAACCCGGTCTCGAGTTTTGTCACGTTCCTGTTGCTTGTGCGCCCGTTCCTGCTGCGCTTGCAAGGTGTGACCGAGACCGCCGTGGCACCTGTCGCCATGCGCGCAGACTTTGCCTGGCCCAAGCCGGATCGCCGCCGCGAGTTCCTGCGCGTTCGGCGCAACCCGCACGGCGGGCTGGACCTGTTTGGCAACCAGAGTTCCGGCGTCCTCACTTCGGCGGTGTGGGCCGACGGTCTGGTTGACAACGCGCCAGGCAATGCCATCAGCAGAGGCGACATGCTGCGCTTCCTGCCATTGAGTGACTTGCTGCTCTGAACCCGCCATGAAGCTGACCCTGCGTTATTTCGCCTCCATTCGCGAGGCGCTCGGCACGGCCAGTGAGCAGCACGAGACGGCAGCCAGCAACCTTGCGGGCCTGCGCGATGAGTTGATTGCCCGTGGCGCGCCCTATGCCCAGGCGCTGGCGCGCGGGCGCGCCGTGCGCGTGGCCATGGACCAGGTGCTGAGTGACGAGTCGGCGCCGCTGCATGCGGCGGCTGAGGTGGCCTTCTTCCCACCCGTCACCGGCGGCTGAAAGCCGGCCGGCCTTCGATCCGCTGCAACAGCTCTCCGATGCGGGCTACCAGGGCCTGAGTCGGTGCAGTCATCGGCGGGCGCAGTTGCGGCAGCATCTCTTCCCTGGCCGCCAGCGCGGCCTTGACCGGGCCGGGGTTGGGCTCGGCAAATGCGGCCTCAATCCAGGGCAACAGCGGCAACCACAGGGCGCGTGCCTGCGCCAGTTCTCCCGCCTTCAGCAAGTCGAGCAGACGCACAAATTGCCGCGTCGCCAGATGTGCGCTCGCCGCGATGGCGCCGCTGCCGCCCTGCGCGACGGTGGCGAACAGGTTCAGGTCTTCGCCCGCCAGTACCTCAAGCCCGCCCTGCGCGATCAGCGCCAGTGTCTTGGCCATGTCGCCCCCACAGTCCTTGACGGCGCAGATATTGGGATGCTCGGCAAGAGTGTGCAGGGTGTCGCGCGCGATGCTCGCCCCGGTGCGGTAGGGGATGTCATACACGACGATGGGCGCTTGCGATGCCTCGGCCATTGCGGTAAACCAGTCGGCCAGTCCTTGCTGCGATGGACGGATGTAATGGGGCGCACTGAGCAGCAGCCCCGTCACCCGCTCATTGTTCAGGCGCCGGATCCACTGCTGCGTTTCGCCGAGGTGGTAGCCGCTGACGCCCATCATGACGGGCCTTCCGTCCGCTGCCTGCTGGACGCACTCCAGCAACTCAAGTTGCTCGGACGCGTCCAGTGCGGCGGCCTCGCCGGTGGAGCCACAGACTACGAGGCCGGCAATACCGTCTGCGCACAGGCGCTTGACGAGTTGGGTAACGGCGGCATGATCGACCCCGCCGTCACGAAATGGAGTGACCAGTGGAATCCACAAACCTGAAAATGAGGGTGAAAGCGACACAGACTGCTCCTTGCACAAGAACGACCGATGGATAAACCGTCCAACGGGTGGGCAATGGAGACGTCCTGGGGGTTGACCGTGCAGTTCCATCGCTCATCCGAGGACGGAACCGCAGCTCCGGTCAGATGAGCTCTGGTTTTTTGGATTTCTTCGCCGATGCTGCGCGGAGCACGGCCGCGCTACAAGGCGGGGTCGGGTCAAAGCTGCACATCGAAGACATGGTCCTATCGTAGCAGGGGCGACAGCAGGCGCGAGGCCGATGCCACAATTGCGCATGGCAACGCCCCGCGTCAGCATTCAGAGCGTCGATTTCAATGTCGCCGACGAACTGGCGGCGTTGCGGCTTGCCGACGCGGGTGTTGGTGCGGTGTGCAGTTTTGTCGGGACCGTGCGCGACAACAACGAAGGATCAGCGGTGTCCACGCTGGAACTGGAACACTATCCGGGCATGACGGAAAGGGCCATCGAGGCCATGATTGACGAGGCACACCGGCGTTTTGACATCCTGGCGGCGCGCGTCATTCACCGCGTCGGCCTATTGCAGCCGCTTGACCAGATCGTGCTGGTGGCGGTCACCTCGGCCCACAGGGGCGAGAGTTTTAGTGCCTGCGAATTCCTGATGGACTATTTGAAGACCCATGCCCCGTTCTGGAAAAAGGAAGTCACGCCAGGCGGCGCGCGCTGGGTCGATGCGCGTTCCTCCGATGATGCTGCCTTGCAGCGCTGGGGGATCGACAGACCCAACGCAGGCTGAATACATTTCGCATTCCGGTATTTTGTATGTATACATAAAATTTCATAATATGGAAATAATAGCAAAAAGTTGCTATAAAATTCCCATGTTTCCTCATGAATGTATACTTAGCATATTGAAAGCAATTCAATCTGCGGCATGCAGGAAAGGTAGACAGTCATGGGTATCAGGAATCTGGAGCAATTGCTGGCCAACACGGTCGATTCGGTCGCGATGCTGCGCAACTCGCAGATTGGTGCCTACGTCTATCCGGTGGTGCCCACCGAATTCTCGAACTGGCGCGATGAACAACAGGCCTGGCGCAAGACGGCGGTGCTGTTTGACCAGACGCACCATATGGCCGAGATCACAGTGCGCGGTCCGGATGCATTGAAGCTGATGTCCTACCTCACCATCAACAGCTTCAACGGCTTTGCGCCGGGCAAGGCCAAGCAGATGGTCCCTTGCAGCCATGACGGTTTTGTCATCGGGGACGGCATCCTTTTCTACCTGGCAGAAAACGAACTGCTGTTTGTAGGCCGCGCACCGACCGTGAACTGGATTCAGTTCCACGCACAAACGGGCGGCTACAAGGTCGAGGTCATACGGGATGACCGCTCACCATCCCATCCGCGCGGCAAGGCGGTCACGCGGCGCCACTACCGGTTTCAGGTGCAAGGGCCCAATGCATCCCGGATACTGGACAAGCTCAATGGCGGGCCCATCCCCGACGTCAAGTTCTTCACGCTGGACTACATCACCATAGCCGGGCGCAAGGTGCGCGCCCTGCGTCACGGCATGGCCGGCGCGCCCGGGCTGGAGCTGTGGGGTCCGTATGAAGAGGGTGACGAAATCCGTGAAACGATTCTGGAGGCAGGACGCGAGTTCGGCTTGTTGCCGGTCGGCGCCCGTACCTACTCCAGCAACACGCTGGAGTCGGGCTGGATTCCCTCGCCGCTGCCCGCCGTGTATACCGGCGCGGCCATGAAATCGTACCGCGAGTGGCTGCCGGAAAACGGCTACGAAGGTACTTGCTCCATTGGTGGCAGCTATGTGGGAAAGAGCGTTGAGGACTACTACCTGACGCCCTACGAACTCGGTTATGGCCCCTTCGTCAAGTTCGACCATGATTTCGCGGGGCGCGCGGCACTGGAGAAGATGGTCGAGCAGAAGCGGCCGCAGCGCAAGAAGGTGACTTTCGAGTGGAACAGCGAAGACCTGTCCCGCGTCATGGGTTCCATCACCCTGGCGGGCGGCAATGGCAAGTACTACGACCTGCCCAATGCCAACTACGCGACCTCGTCCTATGACCGCGTCATGATCGGCGACAAAGTCGCAGGCCTCTCGATGTTCACCGGCTTCAGCGACAACGAGCACGTGGGCTTGTCGCTTGGCGTGGTCGACGCCAATGTCAATATGGACGACATCCTGACCCTGGTCTGGGGTGAAGAGGGTGGCGGCACCCGCAAACCCACGGTCGAGCGCCACAAGCAGATGGAAGTGCGGGTGCGAGTCGCCCCGGTGCCGTATGCCAGGGATGCGCGCGAGGGCTACCACCAGGGCTGGCGTTCGCGCCAGTCCTGAGGTCATGCCCCAGGATCTGATCATCGGCCCATGGAATCGACGACGCCAGCACCAGGGGCGCGTGCCGAAGCAGCCGGGACTGCTGGCGCTTCGGAGAGCGTGCAGGTGCGCGCGCAACTGCAGTTGCGCGAATTGATCCTCTCGGGCGAATTGCGCGGGGGCGCCCGCATTGCGGAGCTGGCGATCGTCGAGCGGCTCGGCGTTTCACGCACGCCGATTCGTGCCGCCTTGATGCGGCTGGAGCAGGAAGGCCTGCTGGAGGCGCTGGCCAGCGGTGGCTACGCGGTCAAGACCTTTACCGAGCGTGACGTTTCCGAATCGATCGAATTGCGTGGAACCATTGAAGGCTTGCTGGCCCGGCTGGCGGCGGAGCGCGGTGCACCGGCCGTGGTGCTGGGCGAAGCACGCGGCTGCCTCGTGGAAATCGACACTTTCCTGCAGGCGCCGGCCTTGTCGGACACGGCCTTCTCGCACTACGTGACCTTGAATGAGCAGTTTCATGCTTTGTTGCGCGAAATGGCGGGCAGCCCCGTGATCGCGCGGCAACTTGAGCGCGTCTTGAGCCTGCCGTTTGCCTCCCCGTCGGCCTTCGTCATTGAGCAGGCCAACTCGCCGCAGGCGCGCGACATGCTGGTGGTAGCGCAAGACCAGCACTGGCAAGTGCTCGAAGCCATCGAACAACGCGAAGGCGCCCGGGCGGAAGGTGTGATGCGTGAACACTCGCGTATTGCCCAACGCAACCTGCGCAGCACCCTGCGCAGCCACGACGCACGCGTTGTTCCGGGTGTGCAGTTGATCCGTCGCAGAGGATGATGTTTTATTCGCCCTCCTCGGGGCAAGCCCCTTTCGCTGCGGGGCCAGGCGGGCCTATAGTTTTCGGTCAGGGCAGCATTTTTTTACTGTTGGAGACAAACATGGCAATACGCAAGAGAACCTTTATTCAGGGCATCGCCGCTGGCGCCTGGTCGCTGGGCAGCGGGCTCGCCTCGGCGCAGGCCGGTACACCTTTCAAGATCGGCCTGTTGTTGCCCATGACCGGCCCTTTTGGGTCGACCGGGCGCCAGATCGAGAACGGGGTACGCCTGTACATGGCGCAGTTCGGCGACAAGGTGGCCGGCCGGCCCGTTGAAATCGTGCTCAAGGACGATACGGGGGTTCCTGACGTCACCAAGCGCCTTGCGCAGGAACTGGTGGTCAATGACAAGGTCGACGTGCTCGCCGGTTTTGGCCTGACCCCGCTGGCGCTGGCCACGGCACCGGTTGCCACCCAGTCGAAGACGCCCATGGTCATCATGGCCGCTGCGACCTCCATCATCACCGAGGCCTCGCCCTTCATCATCCGCACCAGCATGACGCTGCCCCAGGTGACCCTGGGCGTTGCCGAATGGGCACCCAAGAACGGCATCAAGAAGGTGGTCAGCCTGGTGACCGACTATGGCCCCGGCTATGACGCCGAAAAAACCTTTCGCGAGCGCTTCCTGCTCAATGGTGGCCAGATCCTGGCAGAGTTGCGCGTGCCATTGCGCAACCCCGACTACGCCCCGTTTCTGCAAAAAGTGCGCGACCTCAAGCCTGACGCGCTGTTTGTGTTTGTACCTGCCGGGGCTGGCACAGCCCTGCTCAAGCAGTTTGCCGAGCGCGGCCTGGACAAGGCTGGCATCAAGCTGATCGGCGAAGGCAGCGTGGCCGACGACGAAATCCTCAATGAAATGGGTGACGTGGCCCTTGGCCTCGTCACCTCGCACCCGTACTCCGCCTCCCACAACTCCCCGGCAAACAAGAAGTTCGTCGAGGCCTTCATGAAGCAGAGCAAGGGCATACGACCCAACTTCTTCGGTGTATCGGCGTATGACGGCATGCGCGTAATTTATGAAGCGATAAAGGCCACCAAGGGAACTGGCAAGGGGGAGGCGTTGGTGAACGCCATGAAAGGCCAGATCTTCGAGAGCCCGCGTGGCCCCGTCTACATCGATGCGCAAACGCGTGACATCGTTCAAAACGTCTATGTGCGACGGGTCGAGCGGGTCAACGGGCAGCTCTACAACATGGAGTTTGACGTGTTGAAGGACGTCAAGGACCCGGGCAAGACGCGCTGATTTCCGACGGCCTGCAACCGGTGCTGACCATCCTGTTCGACGGCATTGCCTACGGCATGCTGTTGTTTGTGCTCGCTGTGGGCCTGGCTGTCACCATGGGGTTGATGAATTTCATCAACCTCGCGCACGGCGCATTTGCGATGGTGGGTGGATACATCACCGTCCTGCTGATGCAGCATGCAGGCATGCCCTTTTTGTTATGCCTTCCGCTTGCCTTTGTGGGCTCGGCCTTGCTGGGGGCACTGCTCGAAGGAACCCTGTACCGGCGCATGTATGCCAAGCCCCATCTGGACCAGGTGCTGTTTTCCATCGGCCTGACCTTCATGGCGGTAGCCAGTGCGGACTACTTCATCGGCTCCACCCAGCAGATCGTGCAGTTGCCCGATTACCTGAAGGGGCGCACCGAGCTGTTCGACGGCGCCTTGGGCATGGGCCACTACCGCCTGTTCATCATCGTGGTGTGCGGCCTGCTGACGATAGCACTGCAGACGGTGCTGGCGCGCACGCGCTTTGGCAGCCGCCTGCGTGCATCGGTGGACGACCAGCGTGTGGCTGCCGGCCTGGGCATCAACGTGAACGTGGTGTTCCTCTCCACCTT
This sequence comes from Betaproteobacteria bacterium, assembly GCA_031387285.1. Lineage (GTDB taxonomy): Bacteria > Pseudomonadota > Gammaproteobacteria > Burkholderiales > Burkholderiaceae_C > CAISIP01. The sequence goes on from JANNDB010000759.1 coordinate 12,790, forward strand.
TGCTATGGGCTCCGGTCTGGCCGGCCTGGGTGGCGCCCTGGGCGCGGAGGTGCTGGGGCTGGACCCGACCTTCCCCTTGAAGTTCATGATCTACTTCCTGATCGTGGTGGCCGTCGGTGGCACCACATCCATCACCGGCCCGCTGCTGGCGGCGCTGCTGCTGGGCATCGCCGATGTTGCGGGCAAGTACTACATCCCCAAGCTCGGTGCCTTCATCGTGTACTGCCTGATGATCGCCATCCTGATCTGGCGCCCGCAGGGCCTGTTCTCCAGGGCAGGGGGCAAATAGCCGTGGAAGCGCAGAAATCGCTGCTCGCGGCCAGCCGCTGGAAACCCTGGGAGCCCGTACTCTGGCTGCTGGCGCTGCTGGCGCCGCTGGTGGTGCCGAGCCACTCGCTGCTGATCAGCGAGATTGCCATCGTCGCGCTGTTCGCCCTGTCGCTCGATCTGGTGCTGGGGTACACCGGTATCGTGTCGCTCGGGCACGCGGCATTTTTCGGAGTCGGGGCCTATGCTGCGGCCCTGTTCGCCAAGCTGGTGTTCCCCGATCCGCTGGCGGGCCTGCTGGTTGCGATGCTGGTTGCCACCTTGCTGGGCGCCGTGTGCAGCCTGACCATCATGCGCGGCTCCGATCTGACGCGCCTGATGGTGACGCTGGGCGTGGCGCTGATCATGCTGGAACTGGCCAACAAGCTCGACTGGTTGACCGGCGGCGCAGACGGCCTGCAGGGCGTGGTGATGGCGCCGGTGCTGGGCCGCTTCGAGTTTGACCTGTACGGCCGTACGGCCGCCTGGTACGCCATGGCGGTGTGTCTGGTGTTCTTCCTGCTGCTGCGCCGCCTGGTGCACTCTCCCTTTGGTGCCACCCTGATGGCGATCCGCGACAACCGCCTGCGCGCCATGGCCATCGGAATCCCGGTCCATTCGCGTCTGGCAGTGATCTACACCATCGCTGCCGGTGTGGCGGGCGTGGCCGGCGGCCTGCTGGCGCAAAGCACCGGTTTTGCCTCGCTCGACCTGTTTGCGCTGGACCGCTCGGCCGACCTGATGCTGATGCTGGTCATCGGCGGCACCGGCTGGT
>JANNDB010000760.1:0-2956 GCA_031387285.1 Betaproteobacteria bacterium
CCGACCGGATGGCGCGCCTGCAGGCTGGCCACCGAGGATGGCAACACACTGGCAAATTCAAAAAGTCCGGACAGGTTCAACCCGATCAGCGTGAACAGCAGGGCCAGAGCCGCCACAACCGCCGGTTCCTGCAGCTGAAAACCCCAGCCCAGGCTCTCCCCGGCCCCGCGCAGGCCGAGCACCAGCGCACCTAGTGCCAGGAAGCTGCACAACACGCCTGCGCTGTACGCCAGGCCGCTGATGCGGTGCGCACGCCGGTCGCCTGCATGGCTGGCGAATCCAGCCAGTTTGATCGCCAGCACCGGGAACACACAGGGCATGAGGTTGAGGATCAGTCCGCCCAGCAGCGCACCCAGCAAGGCCGTCAGCAAGGTGAGTGGCGCCCCCGTCGAGCGCGCCGGCAGGTCGGGCTGTGGCAACGCCGCGGCGGCAGCCGCCAATGCGGGCCACTGGCCGGTCACGGGCAGCTCCGTGCGTACCGCCTGGGTCCCCAGCGCCAGTACCACCGGCATGGTCTGCGGGCTGTTGCTGCGCTGGGGCGACAGCGGGACCGTGGCGCTCCAGCTGGCGCCGTCCCAGCCTTGGGTCCAGGGCGCGGCAGTGGCAATCACCTCGGGGGTCTCGGGGAAGAACTCCAGGTTCTTGCCCTGCCAGGCAGGCGGCAGCCCGTGCGCCTCCAGACGAATCTGCCGTGCGTCCGTGATGGTGACCTGCCCCGGCTGGGCCAGCTTGAGCGGTGCCGGAACGGACAGCAGTGCCTTCTCGAAAGCGCCGTTGGAAATCGAACTGCGCGCCGGGAGCGCCAGCACGAAGCTGCCTTCCTCGGGAATGCACTCCTGCTTGCAGACCAGCCAGCGAGCGTTGAGTTTGATCTCCATGCCACCACCCGACAACAGCGACGGCCTATAGGCCGGCGTGATGGTCAGCGGCACTGGCAGCAACACGGTGTCTTCATAGCCGTAGTTCGCGAGGTTGCCGATCGGGATCTTGCGCGGCAGCGGCCATTCGATGGCGCCGGCGCTGACGCCGTCAGGCAGGGTCCAGTTCAACTCGGTGGGAAGGCCGGAGTCGCCGGAGTTCTTCCAGTAGGTGTGCCACTGCGGTTTGTGGGTGAGCTGCAGGCCAAGCCACACGGTCTTGCCCGCCTGTGCGCCATCGGGTGCATGGGCCAGCAACTCGGCGCGCACCTGCTCCGTCACGACGACCGCGCCCCTGGCCGGTGCCGGTGTCTGCTGGGCCCGGACAGGGCCCATGAAGGTTCCGGCCGATGCGCCAAGCAGAAGGCAAAAAGTGGCAGACAGCAGGGATCGGGGCATCATGCGTAAGGTGGGAGTGTCCGGTGGCGTCGAAGTTCCAGCCGCGCCAGGGGTGGGCGCCGTGATAATCTGCCAAGCGGCACGCATGGCGCCCTGGCCACCCCTTCATTCCCAATATACCCGACGATGGATTACCACACAGCCAAACCCGAAACCATTGCCGCGCAGGCGCTGGGCTGGATCGACGCGCAGACACGCGCTGTCACGCCGCCGATCCATATGTCGTCGACCTACCTGCGCGACGAGGACAACCAGTACCGATCCGGCCGTGTCTATGCGCGCGCCGACAACCCCGCGTTTGACCAGGCGCAGGCCGTGCTGGCACAGCTGGAGCAGGGGGCCGACGCAGCCCTGTTTGCCTCCGGCATGGCCGCGGCCACGGCGGTGTTCCAGGCGCTTGCGCCGGGGGACCATGTGCTGGCACCCAAGGTGATGTACTGGTCGCTGCGCAACTGGCTCCTGAATTTCGCGACGCACTGGGGCCTGCAGGTCGAGCTCATCGACATGGGCGACGCGGCGGCAGTGGCGGCGGCGCTGCGCCCCGGCAAGACGCGTCTGGTGTGGATAGAGACACCCGCCAATCCGCTCTGGACCATCACGGATATCGCTGCCGTGGCCGAACTGGCGCATCGGGCCGGTGCCTTGCTGGCCGTGGACTCGACGGTCGCGACCCCGGTGCTGACGCGACCGCTGACGCTGGGCGCCGACATCGTCATGCATGCCGCCACGAAATACCTGAATGGCCACTCCGACCTGATCGCCGGTGTACTGGTGGCGCGCGAGAACAATGCGTTCTGGCAACGCGTCAAGGCGATCCGCGCCCAGCTTGGTGGCACGATGGGATCGTTCGAAGCCTGGTTGTTGTTGCGGGGCATGCGTACCCTGTTCGTGCGGGTCCGCGTGGCCTGCGATTCTGCGCAGCGCATCGCTGAACACTTTGCCGGCCACACCCACGTGGCCGAGGTGCTGTACCCCGGGCTGCCGCAGTCGGCGGGCCATGCCGTGGCGCGGCGTCAGATGCAGGGCGGGTTTGGCGGCATGTTGTCGATACGTGTGCGCGGCGGCGAGGCCGCCGCGGTGGCGACCGCGGCGCGTGTGGGCCTGTGGAAACGCGCGACGTCGCTCGGCGGTACCGAAAGCCTGATCGAACACCGTGCCAGCATCGAGGGCGCGGGGTCTCCCGTGCCCCCCGATTTGCTGCGCCTGTCGGTCGGAATTGAAGCCTGTCAAGACCTGATGGACGACCTGTCCGGCGCCCTGGTTGCCGCACACAGGTAAAATCAGGTGTTAGCCCGTTCGAAAGTTCCCATGACACGATTTACAGAGAGATTGACCGATGGCCAAAGCTGAGGCAAAAACTGCTGTGATGGCTGATGGCCTGCGCTACAAGTCCAAGGCATCCGGATCGCCCTTCGCGGCAGCCGCATCGTTTGGTGGCGCCACGATGTCCTGCTTCATGTGCGGCAAGCACCGTCCGCGCTCCCTGATGGGCACGCGCAAGGTGGCTGGCAAGTCGCAGACGGTGTGCTCGCCGTCCTGCAAGGCGCTCGACGAGACGCTCAGCGCCAAGTCCTGAGGCACTGCGGCCCGCCGCAAGGCTTCAGGCGCCGTCCCGCATTGCCTTGATCGAACCCTCCAGG
>JANNDB010000794.1:0-3594 GCA_031387285.1 Betaproteobacteria bacterium
AGCGCCTTGGGAGCGGCCCGGCGGCGCTCAGCCGCCCAGTTTGTCCTCGGTGGCCAGGGCGACCTTGCTGAAGCCGCCATCGACCTGCGTGATCTCGGCGGTGACGCCGCCAGCGAGGTCGCTCAGCAGGAAGGCAGCCACATTGCCGACGTCTTCGATGGTCACGTTGCGCCGCAACGGCGCCGCACCGGCCACCATGCCGAGCAGCTTGCCAAAGTCCTTGATGCCGCTGGCTGCGAGCGTCTTGATCGGGCCGGCGCTGATGCCATTGACCCGGATGCCGCGTCCGCCCAGCGCTTCCGCCAGATAACGTACCGAAGCCTCCAGCGAAGCCTTGGCCAGGCCCATGGTGTTGTAGTTGGGAACGATGCGCTCCGAACCCACATAGGTGAGCGTCAGCAACGCCGACTTTTCGCGCAGATAGGGCAGGGCGGCCTTGGCCATGGCGGGAAAGCTGTAAGCGCTGATGTCGTGCGCGATGCGGTAGTTCTCGCGCGTCAGTCCGTCGAGAAAGTTGCCCGCAATCGCTTCGCGCGGGGCAAAACCGATGCTGTGGACAAAGCCGTCGAACTGTGGCCAGGTCTGCGCCAGGTCGGCGAAGAGGTTGCTGATCTGGGCGTCATCACCCACATCGCAGTCAAAAATGAGCTTGGAGCCGAAGTCGTTGGCAAAATCGGTGATGCGCTCCTTGAAGCGTTCCCCCACATAGCTGAAGGCGAGTTCAGCGCCCTGGGCATGGCAGGCGCGGGCAATTCCGTAAGCGATGGAGCGGTTGCTCAGCACGCCGGTGATCAACAATTTTTTGCCAGCCAGAAAACCCATGTGCTTGTCTCCTCTGAAAATCGTTCAGAATTGTCGCATGCGCGCTTTTGTATTCCTGCTGGTGTGCACCGTCATGGGCCCGGTGTGGGCGGCGCATGGATACGCGCTGTGGGGTGATCTGAAATACGCACCGGGTTTTGCGCATTTCGACTATGTGAATGCCCGGGCGCCCAGACGCGGCGAGCTGCGCCTGGTGAGCAACCTGCGGGTTTCCACCTTCGACAAATACAACCCGTTCACCATCAAGGGCAATGCCCCGGCCTATCTGTCCGGCCTGATGTTCGATTCGCTGCTGCAGGGCTCGCTGGACGAAACCGGCTCAGCGTACGGGCTGCTGGCGCAGGACGTGGATGTGGCGGCCGACGGCCTCTCGGTGGTGTTTCGCATCCGTGAGCAGGCGCGTTTTCACAATGGCGATCCGGTGCTGGCCGCCGACGTGAAGCACAGCTACGACACCTTGATGGGGCCCTACACATCCCCTGGCTACAAGAACCTGCTGGAAGACGTGGCGGGCCTGGATGTGGTGGACGAGCGCACTGTGCGCTATCGATTCAAGAAGCCCAACCGCGAACTGCCGCTCACAGTGGGTGGCCTGCCTGTGTTCAGCCGTAAATGGGGCATGGAGAACGGCAAGGCCAAGACCTTTGACAAGGTGGTCACCGACATCCCCATCGGCAGTGGTCCCTACCGTATCGGCCCGGTGAAGTTCGGCAAGGACATCACCTACGTGCGGGACCCGCAGTATTGGGCGCGGGACCTGAACGTGCGCGTTGGCACGGGCAACTTCGAGCGCATCACCGTCAAGATCTACAAGGACAATACAGCCCGGCTGGAGGCCTTGAAGGCGGGCGAGTTCGATCTCATGCGTTTCTTTTCTGCGGGGGACTGGGCGCGCCGGGTGAGTGGCAAGCGATTTGATACCGGGGAACTCGTGAAGGCGGAGTTCAAGCATCGCCTTCCATCGGGCTTTCAAAGCTATGTGTTCAACACGCGCCGGGAGAAGTTCAAGGATACGCGGGTGCGCGAGGCGCTGGGACTGGCGATGGACTACGAGTGGATGAATCGCCAGATGTTCTACAACTCCTACCAGCGCGTGAACGGGCTGTTCGGCAATACCGCCTGCGAAGCGCGTGGCGAGCCGTCCGCCGAGGAAGTGGCACTCCTGGAGCCCTGGCGCCAGCAGGTTCCGGCGGCCGTGTTCGGGCCTATGACCGTTCCCCCGCGGACGGATGGCACCTCCTCGCTGCGGGCCAACCTGCGGCGTGCCATGGCGCTCTTCAAGGAAGCCGGATGGGAGGTGCGTGATGGCAAGTTGCGCAACGCCAAAGGAGAGGTTTTCCAGTTCGAGTACCTCGACAGCAACGAAGGCGGAGCCCGCACCATCACCCCCTGGGCGCGCAACCTGGAGAAGATCGGTGTGCAACTGGTGTTCCGGCCGGTTGACTTTGCGCTCTACCAGCAGCGGCTGCAGAAATTCGAGTTCGACGTAACGTCTCTGGCCTACCAGGGTACCCACAGCCCGGGCCAGGAATACGCCGATATCTTTGGCTCCAAGGCCGCCGATATCGAGGACTCTGGAAACCTTTCCGGAGTGAAGAGCCCGGCCATCGATGCGCTGGTGACCAGCATGACCAGCGCCAAATCCAAGGCCGAGCTGTTGCCTGCCTGCCGCGCCCTGGAGCGGGTGGTGAGCCATATGCATCTGATGATTCCGCAATGGACTGCTGGCACCCACCGTATCGCGTACGACGCATCGCGCCTGGTCCTACCGAGCGCCATGCCACCCTATGCGCAAGGCGAAAGCTGGGCCATCGATACCTGGTGGGCCCGATAGACCATGCTTTCCTACATCGCCAAGCGGTTGTTGTTGATGGTGCCCACCTTGCTGGGGATCCTGTTGCTGACCTTTGCCGTGGTGCAGTTTGTGCCGGGAGGACCGGTCGAGCAGTACCTGGCCGAAGCCAAGGCGGGCTCGGGGACCAGCGCCGAAGGCGGCGGCCTGAGTTATCGCGGTGCACAGGGCGTGGATCCGAAGCGCATTGCACAGATCAAGGCGCTGTATGGCTTTGACAAACCCGCGCATGAGCGCTTCTGGCAGATGTTGCGCCAGTTTGCGCGCTTCGACCTGGGCCGGAGCTTTTTCCAGAACAAGGACGTGGGCCAATTGATCCTGGAAAAGCTGCCGGTGTCCATCAGCCTGGGGTTGTGGACGTTTTTCATCAGCTACCTGGTGGCGGTGCCGTTGGGCGTGGCAAAGGCGGTGCGGGCCGGTTCACGCTTTGATTTCATCAGTACTCTATTCGTGCTCCTCGGATATGCCATTCCCGGCTTCGTGCTCGGGGTCGCGTTACTGGTGGTGTTTGGCGGGCAGTTGCAGTGGTTTCCGTTGCGTGGCCTGACCTCCAGCAACTGGGAAGAACTGGGCTGGGCCGCGCGCATCACCGATTACCTGTGGCACATCGCCATGCCGGTCACGGCCATGGTGCTGGGCAGCTTCGCCGTAACGGCCATGCTCACCAAGAATGCCTTTCTGGAAGAAATCCGCAAGCAGTACGTGGTGACGGCGCGCGCCAAGGGTCTTTCCGAAGACAAGGTGCTGTGGAAGCATATCTTCCGCAACGCGCTGCTGCCCATCATCACCGGTTTCCCGGCCGCCTTTATCGGCGCATTTTTCACGGGGTCACTGCTGATTGAAACCCTGTTTTCGCTCGATGGCTTGGGCTTATTGAGCTATGAGAGTGTAATCAGGCGTGATTACCCTGTGGTCTTGGG
>JANNDB010000801.1:0-2026 GCA_031387285.1 Betaproteobacteria bacterium
GACCCGGCGCACCATTTCACCGTCGGCATCGAGGAACGGTATGGACACTGCCGCGCCATGCTGCGGCAACAGCACTGCGTCCCACGGCCCCTGCTCGCGCAATGCTTTGATCATGCTGTCGATCAGGAACTCGACGGCTTCGCCGGTGATGGCGCCCATGGGGGTGACCCGGCCGTACACCAGCGGGACCACCTGCACTTGCGGCTCCTCGCGCTCGATGGCAAAGAAGCCGGCCAGCGTGGATTGCGAGGTGGCGTATTCGTCGCGGATGGCGTCCCCTTCGAGAATGCCGGCGCGGCGAAACTCGTCGAGGGTGGCGGGGATGACCGAGAAGGTGTTGGACTCGTGCATGAAGCCCCCCGTCGCGATACGGATCATGGCACTCCCTCAGGTTGGAAAGGATTTTCAGTGTAGGGCGGCGTGGCCACCGGCGTTTCGCCGCAGTGTCGTATGGTGTTTCATCGCGCGAAACACCGCCTGCCTGCAACAGGCGTTCAGCGCAGCGCGTGCGAGAGGTCGATGCTGCTTGCCGTGCGCGCCAGCTCGCGCCCCATGCGCGCCAGCGTCTCGTCCGACATCAGGGGTGTCGGCCCCGAGATGCTGATGGCCGCGACGGCGCCGCGTTGCTCGGGCGCGCAGATGGCTGCCGCCACACAACGCGCGCCGAGTTCGTTCTCTTCCATGTCCAGCGCGTAGTGGCGTTGCGCGCTGCGCGCGATCTCGTCCATGAAGCGATCGCGGTTGGTGATCGTGTGCGGGGTGCGCGCCGCCATGCGCTTGGGAACGGTGCGGTCGAGTTCCGTCTCGCCCATTGTCAGCAGGATTGCCTTGCCCAGCGCGGTGGAATGCAGCGGGTCGCGCTTGCCAATCATGGCTTCGGCGTGCAGCAGCCGGCTCGAGCCGACCATGTCGATGTAGATGATTTCGCCGCCGTCCGGAATGCCCAGGTTCACGGTTTCGTTGAACTGGCGCTGCAGGCGCAGCATGGTCGGCTGGGCGATCTCGCGGATGCGTTCGGCATAAGCCGGCAATGGCCGGGTGACGGCGACGCGGGGCCCGATGACGTAACGCTCGGTGCGCTCGTCGTAACCCACAAAACCCGAGGCGCGCAACGTATAGAGATAGCGGAAGGCCGTGGTCTTGGGCAGGGCCGTGCAGGAGGCCAGGTCGGACAGCGTCATCGGGCCGTGCGCCGCGACCAGCGCGTCGAGCAACTGCATCGACTTGTGGACCGGGGTAACCACGTAGCGGCGATCGAGTGTCATTCCAACTCCAACGTGAGCCCGGCCAATATACCGCAATCGCCCCGGCGCGCGCGAATTTGCCGTGTGCGCGCTGCAATGACCTCCACGCTTTCTCCATTAGGATGCCTTCAGATTCTGCGGAGACACCATGGACACACTGGACCCGTCACAACTGCGTTCCCTGAGCGCCGCCATCCTGTCCGACGTGATGGACAGCCTGGGTCTGCGCGATCAGGCCATGCGCCCCTTCGTGCGGCCGCTCGATGCCAACAGTGTGCTGGTGGGCCGGGCCCGCACCGGGCTGTACATGCCGGTGTATTCGGTGCGCGATGGGGAAAACCCCTACGACGTGGAGATCGCGCTGGTCGACGACGTGCGGCCCGGCGAGGTGGTGGTGCTGGCCTGTGACGGACCGAGCGAGCGCATCGCGCCCTGGGGCGAGCTGCTCTCGACCGCTTCGATGGCGCGCAAGAGCGCGGGATGTGTGACCGACGGCATGGTGCGCGACGTGCGCCAGATCCGCGCGATGGGGTTTGCCGTTTTCAGCGGTGGCATTGGACCGCTGGACACCAAGGGACGCGCGCGCATGGTCGAACGCGACGTGCGGGTAGCCTGCGGAGGTGTGCAGGTCGATCCGGGGGACATCGTTTTTGGCGACGTGGACGGCGTGGTCGTGATCCCGCGCGCGCAGGAGCAACTGGTGCTGGCCAAGGCGCTGCAGAAGGTGACCGGGGAAAACCATACGCGTGACGCCTTGCGCACCGGCGAGCCGCTGGCCTCGG
>JANNDB010000807.1:0-2675 GCA_031387285.1 Betaproteobacteria bacterium
GGAATCCCCAGGCGGCGCGCTTCCACCGCTTCCGGGTTGTCGGCCTGAACCGCGCTGGATGTGACCACGGTGTCGGCGCCCTGCACCTGCGCAGCGGCGTGGCCCACTTGGACGCGCATGCCCAGCGCACGCAGGCGCGTCAGGGTGGCGCTGTCGCTCAGGTCGGAGCCCGAAATGGTGTAACCCTGCTGTTGAAGGACCTCGGCGATGCCCGACATACCGGCGCCGCCGACACCGACAAAGTGGATGTGGCGAACAGCGTGTTTCATGGCAGTGCCAGCGCCTCGCAGGCCGCCACCAGTTCGGCCACGGCGCCGGTCCTGGCCAGTGCGCGCGCCTTGTTCGCACAGTCCAGCAACTGCGCGCGGGTGGTCTGTTGCACGATTTGCGCAAGCCGCTGGGGCGTCAGTTCGGCCTGCGGCACGATCCAGCCGGCGCCCTGGTCGGTCAGGAAGCGTGCGTTGACGGTCTGGTGGTCGTCAACGGCGCTTGGCAACGGCACGAATAGCGCGGCGACGCCGATTGCGGCAAGTTCGGTGACGGTGCTGGCGCCGGCGCGGCACACGACCAGGTCGGCATCGGCAAAAGCCTGTGCCGTATCGTCGATGAAGGGAGCCAGTTCGGCCTGCACGCCGGCGGCGGCGTAGGCGGCGCTCAGCGCGTCGATATGGCCTGCGCCGCTCTGGTGCGTGATGTGGGGCCGTGTTTCCGACGCCAGCAGCGCCATGGCGCGCGGCACAGTCTGATTCAGCACCTGGGCGCCGAGGCTGCCCCCCACCACCAGCAGGCGCAACGGGCCACTGCGATGGGCGAAGCGCTCAGCCGGGGCGGGCCTGTCGATGAAGCCCGCGCGCAGCGGGTTGCCAATCCACCGGGCCTTGCCCAGAACGCCGGGGAAGGCGCTGTAAATCCGGTCGGCCACGCCGGCGAGGACGCGATTGGCCATGCCTGCCACGGCGTTCTGCTCGTGCAGAATCAGCGGGCGCCCGAGCAATACGCCCATCATGCCGGCAGGGAAAGTGATGTAGCCGCCAAGGCCGACCACTACGTGCGGACGCAGCCGGCGCAGTACCTGCACGCTCTGCCAGAACGCGCGCAGCAAGCGCAGCGGCAACAGCGCAAGGCTAAGCGGGCCTTTGCCGCGCACGCCGCCAAAATCGAGCGCGTCGAACGCGAAGCCTTGCGCCGGCACCAGGCGGCTCTCCATGCTGGGTCGTTCGGGGCTGCCTCGGCCACCGAGCCAGCGGACGGTCCAGCCGCGCTCACGCAGTGCGTGCGCCAGCGCCAGACCCGGGAAGATGTGCCCTCCCGTCCCGCCGGCCATGACCAGCGCCGTGCGGCTCACGACGAAGCCTCCGCGCTACGCGCTGCGGCGCCATGAGCCTTGGGGGCGGCCCGGCGGCTCACGACGAAGCCTCCGCGCTACGCGCTGCGGCGCCATGAGCCTTGGGGGCGGCCCGGCGGCTCAACGTCTGCCCCCATGCATCAGTTGCCGGCTCTCGATGTCGATGCGCAGCACGACCGCAATCGCGATCAGGTTGATCAGGATTGCCGAGCCACCGAAGCTCATGAGTGGCAGGGTCAGTCCCTTGGTGGGCAGGGCGCCGAGGTTCACGCCCATGTTGATGAAGGCCTGAAAGCCGATCCAGATGCCCACACCTTGTGCGACCAGGCCCGCGAATACGCGGTCCAGTGCGATCGCCTGGCGTCCGATGTGGATCATGCGCCGCGTCATCCACAGGAACAGGCAGATGGCCGTGGCAACACCGACAAGACCGAACTCCTCACCGATCACGGCGAGCAGAAAGTCGGTGTGCGCCTCTGGCAGCCAGTGCAGTTTCTCGACACTGCCACCGAGGCCGACACCAAAAATCTCGCCGCGCCCGATCGCTATCAGGGCGTGCGACAACTGGTAGCCCTTGCCCAGTGCGTGCTTTTCGCTCCAGGGGTCGAGGTAGGCAAAAATGCGCTCACGCCGCCATTCGCTCAGCGCAATCATGAGCGAAAACGCGATCACCAGGATCAGGGCGATCAGAAAGAACATGCGGGCGTTGACGCCACCCAGGAACAGAATCCCCATGGCGATCACGGCGATCACCATGAAGGCGCCCATGTCGGGCTCCGCCAGCAGCAGCAAACCGACCACAGCCACCGCGACCGCCATCGGCAACACGGCGCGAAAAAAGCGCTCCTTGACGTCCATCTTGCGCACCATGTAGTCGGCTGCGTAGAGCAGCACGGCAAACTTGGCGAGCTCGGACGGCTGGAATGTGAATGGCCCGAGGATCAGCCAGCGCCGCGCCCCGTTAACGCCCTTGCCCACGCCCGGTATCAACACTGCGATCAGCAGTACGAGCGAGGCCACGAACAGCCAGGGCGCCACTTTTTCCCAGGTGGCGACCGGGATCTGGAACGTGATCAGCGCCACCACGAACGACACCGCCAGCCACATCATGTGACGAAACAGGAAGTGCGTGTGGGTGTAACGGCCGAACTTCGGGTTGTCCGGCATGGCGATCGATGCCGAATACACCATGACCAACCCCCAGACCAGCAGGCCCACGGTGACCCACACCAGGGCCTGGTCAAAGCTGGCCAGGCGGATCGGTGCCGCCGACTGGCCGCTACGCCCGGACCCGCCCAGACGCACTGGCAGGCGATCTGGCGCGGCTGCC
>JANNDB010000810.1:0-14724 GCA_031387285.1 Betaproteobacteria bacterium
CCCATTCGGTCGAAGAGGCGCTGTTCCTCGCGACCCGGCTGATCGTCATGAGTCCAAGTCCGGGGCGCATCACACACACCTATGACAAGGTGCCCTTCTCGCGCCAGTTCCTCGGCCACCGCGACGCGCGCAAGGTCAAGTCCGACCCCGAATTCATCCGCATGCGTGAAGAAGTGCTCGCGCTTATCCACCACCGGGAGCCGACCCATGCCTGAAATGAAACCGGTGGCGGCCGCGCCGCTCAAGACCAGCCGCTTCAAGGTGCCCGGCGAGGGGCCCAGCGGGCTCATCAGCGTGGTCACCGTGGCGGCCATATTTGTTGGGTGGTTCCTGATCACCAACCTCGGCCTGATCAAGCCCCTGTTCCTGCCCAGCCCGCAGGCGGTGTTCCAGCAGTTCCACGAGTACCTCACCGGCACAGCCAACGACAAGCCCTTATGGGAGCACTTCGTCGCCAGCATGCTGCGCGTCTTCACGGCCTTCTTTGCCGCGTGCCTCACCGCCGTCCCGATCGGTATCGCCATGGGCATGTCGCGCGTGATGCGCGGCATCTTTGACCCTCCCATCGAGTTCTACCGGCCACTGCCGCCGTTGGCCTATCTGCCACTCATCATCATCTGGTTCGGCATCGACGAGATGCCCAAGGTGCTGCTGATCTACCTCGCATGCTTCGCCCCGCTGGCGCTGGCGGCGCGTTCTGGCATGAAGAGCGCTGCGCAGGAACAGATCAACGCGGCCTACTCGATGGGCGCGAGCTACCGGCAGGTGGTGCTGCACGTGGTGCTGCCCAGTGCGCTGCCAGAGATCCTGGTTGGCATGCGCATCGCCGTGGGCTTCGGCTGGACCACGCTGGTGGCGGCCGAGATGGTGGCGGCCAACGTGGGGTTGGGCCAGATGGTGCTCAATGCCTCGAACTTCCTGCGCACCGATATCGTGATCATGGGCATCATCGTGATCGGCGTGATCGCCTACCTGTTCGACCTGCTGATGCGCTGGGTCGAACGCCGCCTGGTGCCGTGGAAGGGCCGCATGTAAGGCGCTCTGCGGGTGTCATGGCATCGCCATTGACCACAGCGCCCGCAGCACGCTGATCAGTGCGATGAGCGCAATCAGGTTGAGCACCTGCTTGCGAAATATATGGGGCGGGACCCCGGCGAAAGAGCGCTGCCCGACCCAGATGCCGGTCAGCGTGGCCGGCAGCAACCACGCCGCCGTCAGCAGCGTATGCCACCCCACCAGCGCCTCGCCGCCTGGCACCAGCGCGCTCAAGGCGGCCGCCCAGCCCAGAGAATAGACATCGGTCCACAACAGGAAGACGATCATCGTGGCCCGCATCACCGCCGGTTGCACGTTCGCCGCGCTGAACAACACCGCGACGGCCATCCCGCCAACGGCCGCAACACCGTTGAAGAAGCCCGATACCACGCCGGCGGTCAGGCCAACGCCCGGCGTGGGCTCCAGCGCGATGCGCCAGCCGCTGCGCAGCGCGAGCGCGACGCCCAGCAACATGGCGCCAATCAGCAGGCGCACATGCAGTTCGGATACCCATGCCAGCACGGCTATCCCAAGCGGGATGAAGACAGCGTTGCCAAGCGCGAGCCAGAGCAGCCAACGCCATTGCGCATCGGCCCAGGCACCCCGCAGCAAGGACAGGCTGGCCACTATCTCCAGAACAAAGATGGGTGGCACCACAAGGGCGGGCGGCAGGAACAGCGACAGCGCCGCAACACACAGCGCCGAAAAGCCAAAACCGGAGAATCCGCGCACGACACCGGCCGCAAACACCACCCCCATGCTGAGCAGCCACAAGGGCAGCGGCAGGGGCAGCAGCGCTTCCAGAGCGGGCAAGGCAGGCTCGCTCAGCCCGGCAGGTCAAGAAGCTTGAGCCGCTGCACCTTGCCCGATGGGCCGCGCGGCAGCTCGGCCACCAGCCGGATGCGTTTGGGGGTCTTGTATCGGCCCAGCAGCTCCTCGCAGTGGCTGCGCAGCGCTTCCTCATCGACAGCGGCGCCTGCACGCAGGACCACGCAGGCCAGGATCTCCTGGCCATAGTGGCGGTCAGGCATGCCCACGGCCGCGGCATCCAGTACGGCAGGGTGCCGCAGCAAGGCCTCGTCGATTTCGCGCGGAGCGATGTTTTCGCCACCCTTGATGATCAGTTCCTTGATGCGCCCGGTGATGAAGAAAAAACCATCGCTGTCCCGATGCCCGAGGTCGCCGGTGCGCAGCCAGCCGTCTGGTGTAAATGCAGCGGCGGTCGCCTGCGCATCCTTGTAGTACCCCTGCATCACATTGGGCCCGCGGATGGCTACTTCGCCGGTCGCGCCATCCGGCACCGGTTGCAGCGCCGCGTCGATGACGCGCGCGGCGCACCCGCTCGCGCGTCCCACCGATCCGAGCCTGCGTTGTGCGGGGTCGAGCGGATTGGAGAAAGACGGCGCCACCGTCTCCGTGAGGCCCATGGTCTCCACTACACCAATGCCGAACCTGCGCTCGAATGCCAGCAAATGCTCTGGTGGCAGGGCCGCTGAAGCCGAGCGGCAAAAACGTATGCCACTGGCACGGCCTGGCGCCGGCGCCTCGGCTTCCAGCAGGTAGGAGATCATGGTTGGCACGACGTTGATCCAGGTACAGGCGTTGTCCAGGGCCTGCTCCCAAAAGCGTGCCGCCGAAAACTTCGGGGGCATGACCAGACTGCCGCCAACGGCGAGCGGCGCGAGCATGGTCACCGCAAACGCGTTGATGTGATAGAGCGGCAGCACGGCGAGCACACGATCCGACGGCCCGAGCGCATGTTCCGCGCTGATGGCATACGCGTTGGCCACCAGGTTGGCGTTGCTGAGCACCACTCCCTTGGGCACTCCGGTGGTACCGGATGTATACATCAGCAGCGCCGCATCGGATGCATGCGGGCGCTGCTGCGAAGTCGCACCCGCAGGCGGCGCGCCCGGGACTGCCTGCGCATCCGCCTCTATCACCACCACGGAAATGGTCCGGCCGGACTGGGCCACGCAGGTGCGGACCCGCTCCTCCCAATCGGCGCACACCAGCACCACGCGGCAATCGCTGTGGCCGATCACGTAGCGCATCTGCTCGGGCTGCGAGAGCAGGTTGACAGGATTGACGCACCAACCCGACGCCATGGCGCCCAGCAACAGGCGCAGTGTCATCAGACCGTTGGGCAGCACCAGCGACACGGTGTCACCAGGGCTCGAACCCTGGGCCCGCAGCAACGCCTCGACGGCCACCGCAGACACGGCCAGGTCGCCGAAACGCAGACACTGCGTGCCCCCGGCATCCATCGCATATACCGCGCCGGGCCGCAGCTGACACTGGCGTTCGACCAGTTCGCGTACTGTCGCCGGCGCGGCGGTGCTCATACGCGTCCGTACTTGTCGAAGAAGCTTCCGAAGATCTCGTGCTCGCCCGGCACACGCTCGGCGATCGGCCGTGAGATGCGCGTGATGTTGAGGTAATGCCGATAGTTCATGTTGTCGGAGAAATTGTTGCCACCCCAGGTGCCGCAACCCATGGAGAGCGAGAACGGCAGGCCGTTGTCGAAACTGCCACCGGTTGCGATGCAATGCGCCTGATCGACAATTACACGCGCGACCGGCAGGGTGAGGCCCAGCTCGAGTGCGCGCCCCGGGTCCGTGCTGTGCAGGCCGACCGAGTGGCCGGCTCCCTGGTAGGCATAAATCTGCCGCACGATGCTTGCGGCTTCCCTGAAATCGGCCGCGGCATAGAGCGCCAGTACCGGGCTGAGTTTCTCACCGGAAAACGGAAACGCCGGGCCAAAGCCCTCTTCCTGCACCAGCAGCATGCTGGGCGCGCGGGCTGCGACATCCGCCAGCCCTGCACGTTCGGCGATCACCGTCGCAGACTGTCCGATCACGGCTGGCGACAGCTTGCCCCCGGGCCACATCAGCGCCTGCAGCGCAGCCTTTTGCGTGCTGTCGAGCAACACGGCGCCGGCCGCGCGCAAGGCCTCCAGTGCTTGCGCCCGAATCGCATCGACGAGTACCAGGGAATTTTCCGACGAACAACTGGTGGCGTTGTCAAAAGTCTTGGAGCGCAGCACGTGCGCCACCGCCCTTGCCACATCGGCGGTCTCGTCGATGATTCCGGCCACGTTGCCGGCGCCCACACCAAAGGCGGGCGTGCCGCTGGCGTAGGCTGCACGCACATTGGCCTGCGAGCCGGTTGCCACCACCAGATCGCATTGGCGCATGAGTTCGAGCGTGGACGCCTTGTCCACCGGCGACGGCAGCAGTTGCACCAGATCGCGCGGCGCACCAATGCGATCGAACTGGGCATGCATGAACGCCACCAGGCGGGCGCAAGTCGACCAGCCCTTGGGCGACGGCGCAACGATCACCGCATTGCGGCCCTTGATCGCGTTGATGATCTTGTTGGCCGGCGTTGCGCCCGGATTGGTCGATGGCGTGACCGCGCACACCACACCCACCGGGCGCGCGATCTCGATGATCCCTCTGTCGGGATGGTGGGCGATCATTCCCACCGACCGGGCGCCCTGCAGGTCACGCAGCAGGCCCAGCGTCTTGCGGTGGTTCTTGCGCACCTTGTCGGCCACGTTGCCGATGCCGGTATCCGCGACCGCCAGCTCGGCCAGCTCCTGGTTGCGCGCCGGCTCCATGATGGCCCAGCCCGCGGCGGTGACCAGTTCGTCGACGCGCGCCTGATCGAACAAATCCGCAATCGCCTGCGCCGCGCGGGCGCGCCTGACGAGCGCCGCCACGGTCTGCGCGGCCAGCGTGTTGTTGTCGTCCATGTCAATCCGCCTTGATATTGGCGTCCCTGGCCAGCCTGGCCCACTTGAGCAGCTCGGCCATCACGGTTCGCGTCAGGGTCTCTGGCGTACCGCCCACCCCTTCGGCCCCCTGCGCCAGCAACTTCTCGCGAATGGCCGGCTCCGCAACAATGCTGTTGAGGGCCCGGTTCAAGCGTTCGATGACGGGCCTTGGTGTTTTTGCCGGCACAAACATGGCGTACCAGGAGTCGACCTCGAACTCGCTGATACCTGCCTCCTGCAGGGTCGGAACATCGGGAAACGCCGCACTGCGCCTGATCGTGGAGACACCGAGCGGCTTGAGTTTGCCTGCCTTGACGAACTGTGCTGCGGCCGGAATCGACACCCACAGCAGGGGAACCTGCCCGGCCATGACATCCGTCACAGCCGGCCCGCCACCGCGGTAGGGAATGTGGGTCATCTGCGTGCCGGTTCTGAGTTTGAACAGTTCCCCCGCGAGATGACCCGGTGAACCGTTGCCGACGGAGGCGTAGGAAAGCGCGTCCGGTTTGGCCTTGGCCAGCGCGATCAACTCGGCGATGTTGTTCGCGCCCACCTGCGGATTGGCCACCAGGATCTGTGGCAGCGAAGCGACAAGGCCAACGGACTCGAAATCGCGCACGGTGTCGAATGTCAGTTTCGGGAATATCGCCGGGTTGATGGTGTGCGAGCTCAGGGTGAACAGGACTGTGTAGCCATCCGGCGCCGCCCGCGCCACCAGCTCGGTGCCGACCGAGCCACCGGCGCCCCCCTTGTTGTCGATCAGGACAGGCTGCCCCAGCGCGGCCTGGAACCGCTCCTGCACGATACGCGCGATCACGTCCGTGCCGCCGCCGGGCGGGTACGGCACGACGAAACGCACCGGCTTGTCCGGATAACTGCCGGACTGCGCCAGCACGCCCCGGTGCAGACCTGCGCTGGTCACCGCGATCGACAGCGCAGCAATGACGCGCCGGCGCCGGGGATTGGATGCGATCATGCTTGTCTCCTGGAAGAAATGGTGGATCGGGCCGGGGCAGCTGCGGCGGCCCGGTAGCCCAGCAGTTCGCTGGCGGTCCGGGCGCACGCCAGCACGCTGGCTGCGAGGGCGCGTGCCTGGACGCGGGCGAAACGGATAGAGGGAACACTCATGCCGACCGCGGCAACCGGAACACCGCGCGCATCCAGAATTGCCGCGCCCAGGCCGCAGACCCCGAGCCGCCATTCCTCGCGGTTTTCGGCCCAGCCTCGCTGGCGGGCACGGCGCAATTCGTCCTGCAGCGCGTCGGCATCGGTGACGGTGTTCGCCGTGTGCGCCTGCAGCTTGCCCAGCAAGGCATGCAGCGCCGGCGCACCCAGATCGAGCGCGGCCAGCAGGGCCTTGCCCGACGCCACGCAATAGGCCGGGGCCCGCCCACCGATTCGCGAATACGCGGCCACCGGCAGGGGACTGTCGAACTTGTCCACATACACGATTTCCGCGCCTTCGAGCACGGTGAGATGGATGGTCTCTCCTGTGCGCCCGGCCAGAGCGGACAGACACGGCCGTACCACTGCCTTGACGTCGGTCGACGCGTCCACCAGCGCGCCCAGCTCGAACACCCGAAGGCTGGGCCGGTAGGCACTGGTGGCGGGGTTCTGAACGACCCAGCCGCAATCCACCAGGGTCTGCAGGGTGCGATGCGCGTTGCTGCGTGCCAGGCCGTGCGCCCGGGCAACATCCACCAGGCGGCACTCGCGCTGCGCGCGGACCATCCAGTCAAAAACGGTGAGCCCCTTGGCCAGTGTGGAGTCCATATAGAAATTCCATTATTTGGAACTGTCTTCGGATTACTGGAATCATTCTAGCGGGGGCTAGAACGCCCTGGTGCAAAATCCATCCCGTGAACCACATCCCCGATTCGCCTGCAGCGCGCGACACCCCATGACCACGGCGCGGATACCGCTGCCCGTCACGGTGATCGGCGGCTACCTGGGCGCCGGCAAGACCACCCTGGTCAACCATCTGCTGCGCGAGCGCGACGGCCGGCGCATAGCGGTGCTGGTGAACGACTTCGGCGAACTCTCCATCGATGACGACCTGATCGAGTCCACCGAAGGTGGCGTGCTGCGGCTCGCGGGAGGATGCGTGTGCTGCAGCTTTGGCGATGACCTGGTTGCGGCGCTGCTGGCCCTGCCAGCCATGGAGCCGCCGCCCGAACACATCCTGATCGAGACCAGTGGCGTGGCGCTTCCCGGCTCCGTGGCGCGTACCCTCGCCCTGTTGCCCATGCTGCAGCTCGACGCCGTCGTGGTGCTGGCCGATGCCCTCACCTTGCGGGAACGCGCCGGCGATACCTACGTGGGCGACACCGTACGCCAGCAACTGCGTGACGCGGACCTGCTGGTCCTCAACAAGATCGATCTGGTGCCGCAGCACAATCTCGCGGGGCTCGAAGACTGGCTACATGCAATGACAGCGGGGGCGCGTGTGCTGCGTGCCGAGCACTCTCGCCTGCCTGTGGACGTCGTCCTGGGGACCGGCGCTGCACTGGAGCGCGGAGCCAGTGCCCGACCACCGTCCCTGTTGCAAGGGCCGGTGCCGCTGGCAAGGCCGCCATCTGCGGGCAACCTGTTCGAGAGCGTCAGTTTCCAGTTCGACCACGCTGTTGACTGCGATTACCTCGGGCGTGAACTGGCGCGTGACGACCTCGGGCTGGTGCGGGCCAAGGGATTGACGCGCGATGCCGACGGCAGAACCTGCTCGGTGCAGGTGGTGGGCAGCCGCTGCGACGTGCGGGCGTCAACCCACCGGCGCCCGGATGAAGGCCGGCTGGTGTGCATCGCGCCGCGCGGGCGGCTTGACCGCGAAAGGATTGGCGGCATCCTTGCGGCGGCTGCGCGACGGGTGACCGACGGCGCCTGAAGCCCCGGCTCTGCGGGCGGGCTGACGGCGAACCCGGACGAAGCCGCAGACAGCCCACCGAGGTCAGGCTCTGCAGATGTGGGGGCGCACGCTGGCGCTCAGGGGGGCAGAGGTGGACCGAGTTCCAGCAGTACTGGCTGGTGATCCGACGCCTTGGTCTGCACATTGCAGTCCATCCGCCGCACATGGCTTTGCAGATCCTCGCTCACGAAGACGAAGTCGCAACTGATAGGCTCCGGGCCGTAACGCTTGTCGTGCAGGCGAAAGGTGGGTGGATGGGCCGCTGCGGCTCCGTGCGCCAGCGGCCAGGCGTCGCGCAATCGCGTGGTGTCGGCGCCGCCCTCCGCCTGCAGGACAGCGTATTCGGGGTCGGCCGTCTCCAGATTGAAGTCGCCGCAGAGTACCGCACTGGCGGTGTGGACCTTGTTCTGGAACGGCCCACCGGACTCGTCGTCCAGCGGTGGACAGCTTGCCTGGCGGCAGGCCTGGCCATGCAGCGCGACCAGTGCCCGGGCCTGCGCCATGCGCTGGGCCTTTGAATAAAACTCCAGGTGGGTCGTCATGACCCGAAGCGGGCCGAACGCCGCCTGCACCGTCGCCACCGTACACATGCGCGGCATGGAGCGCACTCCGCCATCGTCCGGATACGGCAGCGGATAGTGTTGCCACTGCGACAGCGGCAATCGCGTGGCCACCAGGTTGCCAAAGCGCTGGCGCCGACCGTGGCGGCCCATCTCGTCTACCGCGGCGCCGAAACAGACCGTGAATCCGGGCAGAAGCGAGCGCAAGCGCGCCACCTGGTCGAACCCGGCGTCACCGGTGAGCCGCGGGTAGTTGATGGCCACCTCCTGCAGGCACAACACGTCGAAGTCTGCCATCGCGCGGGCTTCGTTCACGACGCGCTCCACGCTCACCACGTCGTCGAGGCCGCAGAACCACTGCACATTCCAGGTAATCAGGCGCATGGCGACTCCCCTATTTGATTCCGGCCCGCATGAAGCTCTGTACGAACTGGCGCTGGAACAACAGAAAGCCGATGAGCAGCGGCGCCGAGGTCATCAGCGTGGCGGCGGTGATGATGGACCAGTCGATGCCCTGGTCAGTGCTGGAAAACACCTGCAGCCCCACCGTGAGCGGGCGCGCGGAAACACTGTTGGTGATGATGAGCGGCCAGAGAAAGTTGTTCCAGTGGAAGCTGACAGAGACCAGGGCGAACGCCGTATACACCGGCCGTGCCAGCGGCACATAGACACGCCACAGGATCTGCATCGCACTCGCGCCCTCCACCCGTGCCGCTTCATCCAGTTCCTTCGGGATACCCATGAAGGTCTGGCGCAACAGGAAGATGGCGAAGGCCGAGGCGAAATACGGCAGGCCGATCGCCAGCAGCGTGTCGACCAGACCCAGGCGCGACATGGTCTTGTAGTTCTCCAGCAGCAGCACGTCGGGCATGATCATCAACTGCACCAGCACCAGCGCAAACAACAGGTTCTTGGCTGGAAATTCAAAACGTGCGAACGCATAGGCCGCGAGCGTGCTGAGGACCAACTGGCAGGCAAGGATCATCGCCACCAGCATCGTCGTGTTGAGAAAGTAGCGTGCGAAGGGTGCCGCGGCCCAGGCCTTGGCAAAGTTGTCCAGCGTGAGCGGCGCCAGCAGGGCGAACCGCGTGGCGTATTCACCCGGGTGAAAGGCCGTCCACACCGCGTACACCAACGGCAGGATCCACAACAGCGCCAGCAGCCAGGCGGCCACCGTGTCAAGCCAGCCCGGGTCGTTGTAGACCAGGCGCGACGGCCTTGGTAACGGCCCCCCGGCGGCGCTCATTGGAAACCTCCGCCCTTCGGGCTGCGGTGCGAGCGCCTTGGGAGCGGCCCGGCGGCGCTCATTGGTAATGCACCTTGCGGTCAAGCACAAAGAACTGAAAGAAGGCGGTGCCGGCCAGCACCGCCAGCAGCACCACCGTGATCGCCGCCGCGAAGCCGCTGTCCCAGAACCTGAAGCCGACTTCGTACAAGTGAT
Source organism: Betaproteobacteria bacterium (assembly GCA_031387285.1). Taxonomy (GTDB): domain Bacteria; phylum Pseudomonadota; class Gammaproteobacteria; order Burkholderiales; family Burkholderiaceae_C; genus CAISIP01. The sequence goes on from JANNDB010000810.1 coordinate 9,717, forward strand.
AGAGCAGCAGTGTGGAGGCGTTGTTCGGCCCGCCACGGGTGAGCACCACGACGTGGTCAACCATGCGCACCGCATTGATCACGGCGTTGACAAGGACGAACAGCGTGGTCGGCATGAGCAGCGGCCACTGGACGCGCCGGAAAAAATACCAGCGTGAAGCGCCTTCAATAGCCGCGGCTTCGCGCAGACTCGGATTCAGGCTTTGCAGGGCTGCCAGGTAGAAGATCATGAAGAAGCCGGACTCCTTCCAGACCGCCACCACGGTGACGGCCCCCAACGCGGTGCGCTGGTCACCGAGCCAGTTGTGCGACGGCAGCCCGAATGCGCCAGTGATCTGTTCGAGCAAACCATAACCGGGCGTATAGAAGAACAGCCAGATGTTGGCGACGGCAATCATCGGCAATACGGTGGGCGTGAAATACGCCATGCGCAGGAAGCCGCGGCCCGCGATGCGTTCGTTCACCCACAGCGCCATCACCAGCGCCAGACCGATCGAGCACGGAATGGTCGCCAGGGCGAACCAGAGGTTGTTGGTGGCGGCCTTCCAGAATACCGGGTCGTCCAGCATGACCTGGTAGTTTTCCAGGCCGACCCAGACACCCGGGCGGGCGCCTTTGGGCGTCGAGAAGAAGCTGTCGATCAGCGTCGCGACAGCGGGGTAATGCGTAAACGCAACCAGCAGCACAAACGCCGGCAGCAACAGCAGGTAGGCGTGGACAGCGTGGGTGCCGGAGGACCTGGGGTTCATGGGATGCGACGGAAACGTCAGCGACCGCTTGCAGGGGATCGATGGCCGTTGCGCTGAGCCGGTCGAAGGGTTTCGACCTGCTCAGCCCGAACGGAATGGAACTTACTTGAAACTGCGCAACAGCCGGTCCGCTTCGCGCTGGGCATCCTGCATTGCCTGCGCCGCCGTTTTTGTTCCGGTCAACGCGGCCTGCAGGCCGTCGTTGAGCGCCTTCACGACACGCTGGTTGTCGTGGGTCGAGAACTCGGCCATGGCAAACGGCAACTGGTCGCGCGCCACCAGGGCCGGCGGGAAGTCACGTCCGTATTTACGCAAGGTGTCGGTGCCATACGCTGCTTCGGAAACGGCAACGTAGCCCGTCTCCATGCTCCAGCGTGCCGCGCGTTCGGGCTGCGTCACCCACTTGATGAACTTGAACGCCGCTTCCTGCTGCGCAGGCGTGGCTTTCTTGAAAATGTAGAAGTTGCCGCCGCCGGTGGGGGAACCCTTGCGCTTGGCGGCAGGCAACATGGCCACGCCAAAATCGAACTTGGCGTTGGCACGCACGTTGGTCAGGTTGCCGGTCGTGGTCCACATCATGGCAACCTTCTTCTCGAAGAAGTCCTTCGGGGTTGTTCCCCACTCCACAATGCCACTGGGATGTGAACCGGCCTTGGTCAGGTCGATCCAGTACTGCAATGCTTCGATCACCTTGGGGTCGTCAAACTTCACGGCGTTACCCAAGTCGTTGGCCAGCACCACATCGTTCTGGATCGCCAACCCCTGGAACAGCCAGTACGGAAAACCGCTGGACGGAATCTGCACGCCGTACTGCGTCACCTTGCCGGAGGCGTCCTTCACGGTCAGCTTCTTCGCCATGTCGGCCAGTTCGGTCCAGGTCGCGGGCGGCTTGTTCGGGTCCAGCCCGGCGGCCTTGAACAATTCCTTGTTGTAGTACTGGACGATGGTTGAGCGCTGGAACGGCACGCCCCAGGTCTTGCCGCCAGTCTGGCTGTTCTGCATGAACGCCTTGTAGAAACTACCCAGCCAGGCGCGGTCGTCGGCGGTCTTGATGAAGTTGTCGATCGGCACGATCGCGTCTTCGTCGATCAAGGTGAACATATCAGTGGACAGCAGCACCGAGGTCACCGGCGGCGTGCCGGACTTCGCAGCCGTCAGGGCCTTGACGATGGTGTCCTGGTAGCTGCCCGCATAGATGGGAGTTACCTTGATGGCCGGATTTTCCTTGGTGAAATCCGCAGCGAAGTCGTCGATGAACTTGGCGATCGGCCCGCCCACGGCGACGGGATAGAAGAAGGAAATCTCGGTCTGCGCCTGCGCCACGGCGCCCAGCGGCAGCGTGCCCAGCGCGAGTGCTGCGGCGGCCAGCATATGGTTGAAGTGTTTGCGTTGCATCATCCTTGTCTCCGTTAGTGGTGGGTAATGGAATTTCAGGCGAGACGTCGCCCGGTGTCGTCGAAATAGTGGGCATCCTGCACAGGCCAGCGCAGCCCGATCTGGCTGCCCGCGCTGACCTGCGACTTGCCATCAGCGCGCACGGTGATCGGTTCGGACCCGACGCGGCAACGCAGAACCAGGTCTGCGCCGAGGTACTCCAGGCTTTGCACCGAAGCGGGCACATTCCCCTCCAGCGACACCGCCTCCGGCCGGACACCGAGTGTGGCAGCCTGCCGCCCGGCGGCAACGCTGCTTCCCGCGATGAACCCGTTTTCGATCCGCAACAGGTTCATCGCCGGCGTACCGATAAAGCGCGCCGCAAACGTGGTGGCAGGGGTCGAATACATGGCGCGCGGCGGCGCGGCCTGTTCCACATGGCCCTTGTTGAGCAGTACCACCTGGTCGGCCATGCTCATGGCTTCGCTCTGGTCGTGGGTAACGTAGACCACCGTGAGGCCGAGGCGCTGCTGCAGCTCACGCAACTCGTGGCGCATCTCCTGGCGCAACTGCGCATCCAGGTTGGACAAGGGTTCATCCATCAGGCAGACCTTGGCCTGGGCCACCAGCGCGCGTCCCAGGGCGACACGTTGCTGCTGCCCGCCGGACAGCTGCGATGGTTTGCGCGCCAGCAGCTTGTCCAGCCCGAGCAGTTGCGCGGTGGATTCGAGCCGGCGCGCGGACTCGGCCTTGTCGAGCTTGCGCACCGAAAGGCCAAACGTGATGTTGTCGGCCACGCTCAAGTGCGGAAACAGCGCATAGTTCTGGAACACCATGGCAATGCCACGCTCGGCCGGCGGCTTGTGCGTGACGTCCTGCCCATCCACCAGCACCTGCCCGCTGCTCGCCGTCTCCAGGCCCGCGATGATGCGCAGCGTGGTCGATTTGCCGCAGCCCGACGGCCCGAGCAGGACACAGAAGCTCCCGGGTTCGATGCGCAGCGAGATGCGCTCCAGCGCGCGCGCCTCGCCCCATGCTTTGGACACATCGATGAGCTGTATCGAGGACATGGACGCAGTATAGGCAGGCGCCGTGTCAGAGCGGTGACGCGCTCGCAGCCACGTGGTCTGCCAGCAGCTGCTGCAGGCACTGGACGACCTGCACATTGCCCGCAACGCATTCCCTGACTTCCAGGAAGTCCGCACCACCCGAGAAATTGCATACCCGCCCGCCAGCCTCCTGCACCAGCAGGCTGCCCGCCGCAACATCCCACGCACGCAGCCCGCGGTCAAACGCCGCGTCACAGTAGCCCGCGGCCGTCCAGGCCAGATCGAGCGCAGCGGAGCCGGAACGCCGTATTGCCGCGACGCGCGCCATCACGGCGCCGAGCATGCCAACATCGCGCAGGAAGTGCGGCCCCGGGCGCGCCGGACAGCTCGTCGCCACCAGCGCGCCGTCCAGGCCATCGCGTCTGGCAACCTGCATGCGGCGCCGGTCGCAAAAGGCGCCCTGCCCGCGGCTGGCGTGGTAGAGCACACCATGGGCCACGTCCAGCACCACCCCGTGCTGCACGACCCCGCCCACCGCGAGCGCGATGCTTACGGAAAACGCCGGATATCCATGAATGAAGTTCGCCGTGCCATCCAGCGGGTCGACGATCCATACCGAATCCGAGCCGTCGTCGCCGTACACCTGACTGGACTCTTCGCCCCGCACGCAGTGCCTTGGGAAAGCCTCGAGCAGCGTGGCCACGATCGCCCGCTCCGCCGCTTCGTCGACCTGCGTCACGAAGTCATTGGGCTGCTTTTCACGCACCTCCAGCGCACCAGGGTCAGCCGCTGCTGCGCGGATGAGGGCCGAGGCGGAAAAAGCGGCACGCGCGGCCACGGCAAGTACCGGATGCAAGGCGGACAGATCAACCATGTCTGGCATGGTAGCTCCCCGCACGCGGATACATCATGCACAATGGACTGGTCATGGCGTCGCCCATTCCACACCAGCCCAACGCGCCGTCCGCGCCGCACAGGATCGATCTGATCCTGCAGGCGCGCCGCGCCTTGCTGCAGCAGTCCCAACAGGCAACGGACGGCCTGATTGCGCCGTGGATCAGCCGCTCCTGGCAGCGTTGCCTGGGCCTGGGTCATCGTCCGGGCGACCCCGTGGGTTTCGACGTATTGCCGGCCGCCGCCGCACGCCGCACGAGAGAGTCCAACCACGTGCTGACCACCGCCGCGCAACCGGTGCTGCAGGAACTCGGCCGGGCGCTGGCGCAAACCCGTTACTTCGCGATCCTGACCAACGCCCAGGGCGTCGTGGTGGATGTGAACGGCCCGATCGACCGCAGTGACCGGCGCGCCGACCTCATCACCCGCATCGGCGTGGACTTGTCCGAACGCAGCGTAGGCACCACCGCCATCGGCGCCGCGCTTGGCGAGCTGGTCCCCGTCTGGCTGCACCGGGGGGAGCACTTTTTCGAGGACACGTCGGTCTACAGTTGCGCTGGCGCACCGGTGTTTGGCGCACAGGGCGCATGCGTCGGCATGCTCGACCTGACCGGCATCGAAGCGCCTGAACGGCCGGAACTCCGGCACCTGGTGGCGCAATCGGCGCGCGCCATCGAGAATCAACTGGCGCTGCAGCGGCCGCACGCCATCCTGCTGCGCGTCAACTGGCCGGGCAACACGCCCGGGGATGAGAGCGACGGATTGATCGGACTCGACGCCGACGGTAGTGTGGTGAGCAGCAACTGCGCCGCGCGCGCCATGCTGCCGCTACTCGCCAGCGCAGCGGCGCATTGCCACTGCAGTGAACTGTTTGCAACGCCATTCGAGTCACTGTTCGACGCGAGCCGCCAGGCGCCAAGGGCGCTGGATCTGCCCCTGTGGT
>JANNDB010000844.1:0-7554 GCA_031387285.1 Betaproteobacteria bacterium
GCCATGCGCACGCGCCGTTCGCCGTGTTCGTCGATCAGCGAGAGGCGGGCCAGAAAACCATCGTCGCCAGGGCGAAGGCGTGCCGCGAAGTCCAGAAACTCCTTGTTGATGCGGTAAATGATCTGCAGATGGCGCGGCAGCACATGTTCCATCAGCCCGACCGACCAGGTTTCCAGCGCCTCGGGCATCAGCGTGTGGTTGGTGTACGAGAAGCTGCGCTGGCAGATCGCCCAGGCCGCGTCCCAGTGCATGCCGCGCTCGTCGCACAACACGCGCATCAGTTCGGCGACGCCGATGGCGGGATGGGTGTCGTTCAGGTGAATCGCCACCTTGTCGGCCAGGTTCTCCAGCGTGGCGTTCTCGTCCAGGTGGCGTGCGATCAGGTCCTGGATCGACGCGCAGACAAAGAAGTATTCCTGCTTCAGGCGCAGTTCGCGGCCGGCGGGCGTGCTGTCGTTGGGATAGAGCACCCAGGAAATGTTCTCGTACTCGTTCTTGCTGCTGGCCGCCCGGGCGTAGTCGCCGGTGTTGAAGGCTCCCAGGTCGATATGGGTCGGCGCCACGGCTTTCCACAGGCGCAGGGTGCCTACCGACTCGGTGCCATGGCCCGGCACCACCATGTCGTAGGCCTTGGCAACCACCTGACCGGCATGGTGCCAGACCGCAACCCCGTTGACCTGCTCCACCCAGCCGCCAAATCGCACGGTGTAGGCCGGCTCGCCACGTGGAAACTCCCAGGGCGTTCCGTCCAGCAGCCATGGGTCGGGGTACTCCATCTGTCGGCCGCGCACGATTTCCTGGGCGAACATGCCGTATTCGTAACGAATGCCATATCCGATCGAGGGCAGGTTGTTGGTCGCCATCGCATCCAGAAAACAGGCGGCCAGTCGACCCAGGCCCCCGTTGCCCAGGGCCGCATCGGGTTCGCAATCGGCCACGTCTTCCAGGCTGCTGGCGCGTGCGCGCAGTGCGGCGTGCGCAGCGTCCTTAAGGCCGAGCGCCGACAAGGCGTTGGAGAGGGTGCGGCCGATCAGGAATTCCATCGACAGGTAGACCACGCGGCGCGCGCTCGCCGCACGTTCACGCGCCTGTGTGTGGACCCAGCGCCGGGCCAGTTCGGCGCGTGCCGACTGCGCCAGCGCCTGCATCAACTGGGTTGTATTGGCGCGCTGCGCGTCGACCGCCACGGTCTGCAGCAGGTGCCGCTCCAGTCGGCTGGGAAGATCGGTGCAGGACGCTTGGGGGATCGAACTCAAGTGCATTCCTAGTCGGTGGAGCGGACGGCAGGGTGCGCAAGAAGGTATTGCTGGCGCATGGTGGTGAGAATTTTCGCATGGGGTAACCCCGAGCTAACCGGCGGCGGGTATAAACGTGGCAGTGCAGCCAGTTACGGAGTTGCCGAGGAGACGCGCATGGAATCACAGAAGTTGGCTCAGGGGCTGGATTTACCCAAGCGCGCGATCGCACTGGTGCTTGCAGGCGGGCGCGGCAGCCGGCTGATGAATCTGACCGACCGGCGCGCCAAACCGGCGGTGTACTTTGGCGGAAAGTTCCGCATCGTCGACTTTGCGCTGTCGAACTGCCTCAATTCCGGCGTGCGGCGCATCGGTGTCATCACCCAGTACAAGTCGCACAGCCTGCTGCGCCACCTGCAGCGCGGCTGGGCTTTTTTGAAAAGTGAGATGAACGAGTTTGTCGACCTGCTGCCCGCGCAGCAGCGCAATGACGATGAGAGCTGGTACCGGGGCACCGCCGACGCGGTCTATCAGAACCACGACATTCTGGAGAGTTACGGCGCGGACTACATCGTGGTGCTGGCCGGAGACCATATCTACAAGATGAACTACGCCCTGATGCTGGCCGACCATGTGGCCAAGGGCCGCGCCTGCACCGTGGCCTGCATTGCCGTGCCGCGCAGTGAAGCCAGCGCCTTTGGCGTGATGGCGGTGGATGAAAACGACATGATTACCGCCTTCGAGGAGAAGCCGGCCGATCCGCCGCCGATGCCAGGCAACCCCGACATGTCGCTGGCCAGCATGGGCATCTACGTGTTCGACGCCCAGTACCTGTACCGGGAACTCGCCCGCGACCTGGCTGACCCCAAGTCCAGCCACGATTTCGGCAAGGACATCATTCCGCATGCCGTGCGCAATGGCTGCGCCGCGGCCCATCCGTTCGCCCTGAGTTGTGTGCCGCCGGGCGAGAGCGGCGAACCGTACTGGCGCGATGTGGGAACGGTCGACGCGTACTGGGATGCCAACATCGACCTCACGGCAACCGACCCCAAGCTCAATCTGTACGACAAGCACTGGCCGGTCTGGACCTACCAGGCGCAGCTGCCGCCAGCCAAGTTCGTGCACAACCAGGACGACCGGCGCGGCATGGGCATCGAGTCCATGGTGTCGGGCGGATGCATTGTGTCGGGGCGGGTGTTCCGCTCCGTGTTGTTCTCCAGTGTGCGGGTGCATTCGCACTCGGTCGTGAGCTGGTCGGTACTGCTGCCCGAAGTACAGGTCGGGCGCTGGGCACGCCTGACCCGCACCGTGGTGGACCGTGGCTGCACCGTTCCTGACGGTCTGGTGATCGGGGAAGACCCGGTACTCGATGCGCAGCGTTTCCACCGCAGCCCGAACGGCATCTGTCTGGTGACCGCGGACATGTTGGCCAAGATCAAGGCATGAGGGTTCTGCACGTCGCAGCCGAGGTCTATCCCTGGGTCAAGACCGGGGGGCTGGCCGATGTGATGGGTGCATTGCCGCAGGCGCTGGCACAGGCAGGTGCCGATGTGCGCTTGTTGTTGCCAGGCTACCCCGCACTGCTCGACGCACTCCAGCAACACCGCGTGGTGGCGCAACTGGGCGCTGTATTTGGTGCTGCGCGTGTCACCTTGCGGCAGGGGACGCTGGCCGGCAGTGGCGTGCCCGCCTACGTCATCGACGCCCCCCTGTTGTTCCGGCGTGCCGGAAACCCCTACCTTGGACCGGACGGCATGGAGTGGCCGGACAACCTGCAACGCTTTGCGCTGCTGGGGTGGACAGGCGCCCATCTTGCATCGGGCGAACTCGACGAAGCCTGGTCACCTGATGTGCTGCATGGCCATGACTGGCATGCCGGCACGGCCTGCGCTTACCTGTCCGCGCAGCCGGTGGCCACCACGCGCTCCGTGTTCACCGTGCGCAACCTGGCCTACCAGGGCCTGTTTGACGCTGCCGACTTTGGATTGCTCGGTCTGCCGGCACGCTTCATGGTCAGTAGTGGTCTGGAATTCCACGGCCAGATGTCATGCATGAAGGCCGGCCTGGTGTATGCCGATCGCATTACCACCGTGAGCCCGACCTACGCGCGCGAGATGGCGCTGGAGGAGTTCGGGTGCGGCCTGGACGGCCTGGTGCGTGCGCGGGGCAACGACGTGTCGGGCATCCTGAATGGTGTTGACCGCGCGGTCTGGGATCCACGCACCGATGCCGCCATCGCGGCCAGGTATTCCCCCGTCACACTCGATGCCAAGGCGCAGTGCAAGGCCGCGCTGCAGACCGTACTGGGTCTTCCGGGCGACGTCCACGCACCCCTGTTCGCCCTGGTGAGCCGCCTGACCTCGCAAAAAGGTCTGGATCTGGTACTCGCCGCGTTGCCCGAACTGCTTGCACATGGCGCGCAACTTGCCGTACTGGGCAGCGGGGACGCTGCTTTGGAACGGTCCCTGCAGGCCGCCGCTGTCCAGTACCCGCGCCGCGTGGCGGTGCGGCTGGGGTATGACGAAGTGCTCGCGCACCAGATGGTTGCCGGGGCCGATGCGATGCTGGTCCCGTCGCGTTTTGAGCCGTGCGGGCTGACCCAGCTCTATGCGCTGCGCTACGGTACCGTTCCGGTGGTGCGCCACGTCGGTGGCCTGGCCGATACCGTGCGTGACCTGGACCAGGGTGATGGGTCGACCGGCGTTGTATTTGGCCCCGCGACCGGCGCCGCGATGGCCAGCGCCATTACCCGCACGGTGACCCTGTTCCGCCAACCCGGCGCCTGGCGTGCGCTGGTTGTGCGCGGCATGCAGGAAAACTTCTCGTGGGCCAAGGCGGCTGGTGCGTACATGGATTTGTACCGGCAACTGCTTGGCGCTGACACAGCGCCCGTGCCTGCGCCGCCCATGACAGCCGTCCGCTGAATCCTACAATTTCCCTCGTCCATTACTGTTACAGGAAGCGCCCCCATGCACGCTGACCCATCGATCTTCAAGGCCTACGACATCCGCGGTGTGGTTCCACGCACGGTGACCGAGGCGGTTGCCGAGGGCATAGGGCGCGCCTTCGGGACTGTGGCCCTGTCGCAGGGGGAGAAGACGGTCGCCGTCGGGCGCGACGGCCGGCTCAGTGGGCCCTCCCTGAGTGCGGCTCTGGTGCGGGGCCTGGTGGCGGTGGGGATCGAGGTCGTCGACGTGGGCATGGTCACCACGCCGATGTTGTACTTCGCCGCGAGCACGGCCTGCAGCAGCGGCATCCAGGTGACGGGCAGTCACAACCCGAAGGACTACAACGGCTTCAAGATGGTGATGGGCGGGCGCGCCATCTACGGCGAGGACATCCAGGCGCTGCGCCGCATGATGGAGGACGAAAGCTGGAAATTGCGGGATGGCGGCAGTGTGCGCAATCTCAACGTGCTGGCACCTTACGTGGCACGCATCGTCTCCGACATCAAGCTCTCGCGCAGGATGAAGATCGTGGTGGATTGCGGCAACGGCATTGCAGGGGCTTCGGCGCCGGCCATCTTCCGCGCCATCGGCTGCGACGTGGTGGAACTGTTCAGCGAGGTGGACGGCAACTTCCCGAACCACCATCCGGACCCGAGCAAACCGGAAAACCTGCGCGACCTGATGGCGGCACTCAAGAGCAGCGACGCCGAACTCGGTCTCGCATTTGACGGTGACGGCGACCGTCTGGGCATCGTCACCAAAGAGGGCAACAACATTTATCCGGACCGGCAGATGGTGCTGTTCGCGCGCGACGTGCTCACGCGCGTGCCCGGCGGCACCATCCTGTTCGACGTTAAATGCTCGCAGCAGCTTGCACCGGCCATCGAAGCCGCCGGCGGCGTGGCACTGATGTACAAGACCGGGCACTCGCTCATCAAGGCGCGCATGAAAGAAGTCGATTCGCCTCTGGGTGGCGAAATGAGCGGCCACATTTTTTTCAAGGAGCGCTGGTTCGGCTTCGACGATGGAACCTATGCCGGCTGCCGCCTGCTCGAGATCGTCAGCCGCGCCCCGGATGCCAACGCCTTGCTCGACGCCCTGCCGACGAGTTTCTCCACGCCTGAACTCAATGTGGCCTGCGCCGAAGGCGAGCCACCGCAACTTGTCGCCAAGGCTGTGGCACTGGCGTCGTTTGCCGCGCCGGCCAGGGTCAACACCATCGACGGCCTGCGTGTCGACTGGCCCGATGGCTTTGGCCTGATGCGCGCCTCCAACACCACGCCAGTACTGGTGTTGCGCTTTGAAGGGCAGACGCCAGCGGCCCTGCACCGCATCGAAGCCGAGATGATGGCGCTGTTGCACCGGGTGAAGCCGGATGCGGTGGTGGGTGCCAGCGCGCACTGAAGGGCTGCCGGGCGGTCGCGTTCAGCGGCCTGCGTCGTAGCCCTGCTGGAACGGCGCCCAGCGGGATTCGTCCCAGTGCAGGGAAGCATCGAGGCGGCGCTCCTTGCGAAGCGACCGCAGCAGACGCTGCAGATTGGCGAGTTTCCATTCTTCGCCGGCTCGGAACGCGCACTTGTCGAAATCAACTATCCAGGCCTTGCCACGCGCATCGAGCATCAGGTTGTGGCAGTTCAGGTCGGAGTGGAATACCTGGGCGTCGTGCAGTTGGCGCACCGCTTCGCCCAGGCTGTGCCACTCCGCGTCGCGCAGAGGCCGCACCGTGTGCAGCAGTGCGGCCACGTCCATGGCATCGGGAATCTGTTCGACCACGATGTCTGCACGATAAACCGGCCCCAGACTGCGGTACAGCGCGGCGCAGGCCCGCGGCACCGGCAGGCCGCGTTGGCGCAATGCGCGCAGCAGCGTGAATTCGGCCATGGCGCGGCTGTCGGCCACGGGCTGGGCCAGGAACAGGTCGCGGCTGATTCTGGCCATCAAACCGCCACGGAAGTAGTGCCGCAGGAGGTAGTCGGCGCGCCTGTCGGTCACCAGATGGATATTGCCGCGTCCGCCTCCGCGTTGGGTGGTACTGCCGTGCTGCTGCCACCAGGCGGCTTCAAACAACCCGGGATGCGCGACAGGAAACACGGTCGGATCAACCCAGACCGTGCCAGAGCCGGAACGTGCCGCCAGTGGATCGGGGCCGGCGGGCGCGGGGTGGCGCAAGCCCCTGATTGATTGCAGCACATGCAGCGTGCGTACCGTGGCCCCCGCGGTTCCCGCCAGTACGCCGCTTGCCCGCCGCACCATCTCGTGGCTGTCGCCGGGAGCTTGCACCAGGCGTTCGAATTGCAGCATGACGTCGGCCGCGTCCGCAGCCAGCGCCATGGCGCCGGCGGCACCGAGCTGCTGGTAGAAGGAGTCGAAGTTGAAGGTGTGTGCCCCCGCGATCAGTGGCCGTTCCAGGTACATCGGCTCGAGCGGGTTGTGGCCGCCGCGCGGAATCAGGCTGCCACCCACAAAACAGGCGTCGGCAACACCGTACCACTGCATCAGGTCGCCCATGGTGTCGCCCAGCAGCACCTGCGTGTCGGCCGCGACGGCCTGGCTCTGGCTGTGCCGCACAAACCGCAGTCCGGCCTCGCGCAGGAGTTGCGCAACGGCGTCAAAACGTTCGGGGTGGCGCGGCACCAGGATGAGCAGACTGTCTGGCGCGCGTTGCAGATGGTCCATGAACGCGGGCACCAGGGCCTCGTCCTCCCCCGCGTGGGTACTGCCGGCGGTCAGCACCGCGCGTTTGCCGAGCGCGGCGCGCATGGCATCGATGCGCGCGCGCAACTGCGCTGCCACAAACACGTCGGACTTGAGGTTGCCCGTTACGGCGAGCCGGGCGTCAGACACACCCAGCTGGCGAAAACGCTGGGCCACCTCTTCACTTTCCACGCAGACCATGCGCAGTGCGGCCAGCGCAGGCCGGCTGAGGGATGGCCAGCGCCGGTAGGCCGCTGCCGACCGTGCGGACAGGCGGCCATTGACCAGGACCACCGGTACCCCGTGCGACTGCGCAGCCTGCAGAAAACCGGGCCAGAGTTCGCGCTCCAGCAAGAGCACGGCACGGGGGCGCAACTGGCGCAGGAAGCGCGCGGGCGCACCCACCCCATCCAGCGGGAAATACCGATGGCCGACGCGCGAGCCGAAATCCCTGCGCAATTGGGCTGAACCGGTTGGCGTGGAACAAGTCACCGTCAAGGGGCCCGAGTCGCTGCGCGCCAGCAGCGCGTCGATCAGCGGGCGTGCCGCAATGACCTCGCCGACCGAGGCGCAATGCATGACGACGCCATCACGCCATGCGGGTTCCACCGGCATGGTGGCCAGACGCTCCCCCCAGCGCAGGCGGTACTCCGGATGCCGACGACCGCGCCACCACA
>JANNDB010000862.1:0-3742 GCA_031387285.1 Betaproteobacteria bacterium
CGGTCATCGCATCGTGCACGGTGGCACCCAATTTGCCCAGCCCGTTCTGATCGATGCGGATGTCTGCGGCGCACTTGAGCGCCAGGCTCCGTTGGCACCGCTGCACCAGCCGCACAACCTGGCTGGCGTCCAGGCGGCCATGCAGTCCTTTGCCGAGGTGCCCCACGTGGCGTGCTTCGATACCGCTTTCCATGCCGGCCAGAGCGATGTGAACCAGCGCTTCGCCATCCCGCGCGCACTGCACGATGCGGGCGTGCGCAAGTACGGGTTTCACGGGCTTTCCTATGAATCGATCACAGCGCAACTGCCACTGCTGGAGCCCGGGCTCGCGCAGGCGCGGGTGATCGTGGCGCACCTGGGCAATGGCGCCTCGATGTGCGCCATCGATGCCGGCCGCTCGATAGTGACGACCATGAGTTTTTCGCCGCTGGACGGGCTTGTCATGGGAACGCGCTGCGGCCAGCTTGACCCGGCCGTGGTGCTGTACCTGATGGCGCAGCGGCAGATGGGCCCGGACGCCATCACGCAGCTGCTGTTTCGGGAGTCCGGGCTGCTGGGTCTGTCGGGCATCTCCAGCGACATGCGTACGCTCGAGGCGTCTGGCGAACCGGCCGCAGCGCAGGCCATCGCCCATTTTGTGGAGCAGGTGGTGCAGCATGCCGGCAAGCTCGCCGCCGCCATGCGCGGCCTGGACGCCCTCGTATTCACCGGCGGCATTGGCGAAAACGCCGCGAAGCTGCGTGCGACCATTCTTGCGCAGTGCGCCTGGCTGGGCGTACGGCCCGACGCAGCCGCGAACCAGCGCCATGGCCCGAGGCTCACCGAGGCAGGCAGCCCGGTGTCGGCGTGGGCGGTACGCACCAATGAGGAAGCCGTCATCGCGCAGCACGTCGTGCGCACGCTGAACGGCCGCGCGCACGCGCGTCACTGAATTCGCGGCCCGCAGCCGTTCGACGCCTCTTCAGCCTCCCGTGGCGGCAAACACCCGCCCACCCATCACCGTTCCCCATACCTGCACATCCTTCAGCGCCAGCGGGTCGGCCGCCGTCGGATCGTCCTCCAGCACGCAGAAGTCGGCACGTTTGCCGCATTCGATGCTGCCGATCTCGTGATCCAGTTTGAGGGTGTAGGCGGCGCCCAGCGTCACCGCACGCAGCGCCTCATCGACGGGAATACGCTCATGCTCACCCAGCACACGGCCGCTGGCGGTGAGCCGGTTCACCGCGCACCAGGCGGTGAACAACGGCCCTAGCGGCGTGACCGGCGCGTCGCTGTGGATGCTGAACGGAACACCTGTTCGCAGCGCCGTGGCACAGGCGTTCATGCGTTGCGCGCGCTCGGGCCCGACGGTGATGCCGTAGTGCTGGTCGCCCCAGTAGTGGTGGTGGTTGGCAAACAGGTTGACGCACATGCCCTGCGCCGCCATGCGCCGGAACTGCGCAGCATCGGCCAGCTGGCAATGCTGCAGCGTGAAGCGGTGGTCGCGCGTGGGCACGGCAGACAAGGCATGCGCCACGCAGTCCAGCACCAGTTCGGTGGCCTCGTCGCCGTTGGTGTGGGTATGCACCTGCAAGCCGCGCTTGAGGGCCAGCGTGTAGCACTCGCGCAGCGCCTCGGGTGCGGTGTACCAAAGGCCCTGGGGCGCACCGTTGAAATAGCCCGGCCAGCGCAGGCGCGCCGAGAAGCCCTGGATCGAACCGTCGGCCACGATCTTGATGCGCCCCAGGCGCACGCGCTCCGTGCTGCGCGACGCCAGGGCGTGGGCGCGCTCCACGGTGTCGTGCGCCGTGGCGCCCATGAAACGAAGGAATGGCACCAGGCGCAGCGGGTAGCTGTCCTCCCCGGTCACACGCAACAGCGTCTCGAGTTCGGGATCGGTCAGGTTGGCAGCGAGGTCCGTCGAGGTGGTGACACCGGCGCGCACGGCCAGTTTGGCATAGGCGCGAATGCCGGCCTCATCGCCCGACAGGAACGAGCGGTCCAGGCCTACATGCGCAAACGCGGCGCCCATGGCTTCGGGGCCCTTGAGCTCGCCGGTGGGCAAACCATCCGCACCCAGCGGAATGCCGGGGTGGTCAATGCCCTGGCGCAGGTATCCAATGCGCTCCAGCACGGCCGAATTCACCGCGAGGATGTGCCCGCTGGCGTGCATCACACCGACCATGCGCGTGCTGCTGACCTGATCCAGATGGGCACGCGTGAGCCGCTGCGCACCGTAGTAGATCGGGTCCAGCCCCCAGCCGACAACCGGTCCATCGGCCTTCTCGTGCGCCGCCTCGGCCAGCCGGCCCACCACAGCGTCGAGCGCACGGGCGCCCGGCCAGATGCGGCCGTCCGGGTCCGTCACGTCGAAGTAGCCGCAATAGGTGTAGCGCCACAACGCCCCCGCCATCAGGTGCGCATGGCCTTCGACAAAACCCGGCATCAGCACCTTGCCGGCAAAACGCTCGTCCAGGACAAAGGGGCCCCAGCCGCGCAACTCGTCGAGTGTTCCGGCGCTCAGGATGCGCCCTTCGCGCACCGCCACGTGGGTGGCACGCGGCTGGGAAGGGTTCATGGTGATCACGCTGCGGGCGCTGAATATGGTGATGGTCATGGTCTTCAGGCTTCAAGTAGAGACAGGCTTCGCGTACTGCGCCGCGCCCGCGTCCGACACCCGATGGCACGCCACCTTGTGCCCGGGCAGCACTTCGCGCAAGGGTGGCGGCTCGGCGTGGCAGCGCGGCTCGGCAAACGGGCAGCGTCCCGCAAAGCGGCAGCCTGGCGGTACGTTGATGGGGCTGGGCGGATCGCCCTGGAGCCGGATCCGGTCGCGCCGGTTGCGGCTGCCTGGGTCAAACGATGGCGCTGCCGACCACAGGGCCAGCGTGTAGGGATGCAGGGGCCGCACAAACAGGTCTTCGCGCGGCGCCTGTTCGACGATCTGACCCAGGTACATCACGCCGATCTCGTCACACATGTGGCGGATCACGCCCAGATCGTGCGAAATGAACAGATAGGTCAGGCCCAGATCGCGCTGCAGACGCTGCATCAGATTCAGGATTTGCGCCTGGATGGCCACATCGAGCGCGGACACCGGCTCGTCGCATACCACCAGATCCGGCTTGGCCGCCAGCGCGCGGGCCAGCACGATGCGCTGGCGCTGTCCGCCCGAGAACTGGTGCGGGAATAGCTGTAGTTGCTCCGGGCGCAGACCGGTCTGCAGGAACAGGTGGCGCGCCAGGTCGGGACGCCCGGCCGGTTCACCCTCATCCATCAGCTCCAGCGCTTCAAGGATCTCATCGCCAGCGCGCTTGCGCGGATTGAGCGACGCAAACGGATCCTGAAACACCATCTGGAAGCGCCGGCGCACCTTGCGCAGGCCTTCGCCCTCCAGCGCACCGATATCGTCGTCACCCAGCCGCATGCTGCCGGCGGTGATGTTTACCAGGCGCATGACGGCCAGCGCGGTGGTGCTCTTGCCCGAGCCACTTTCGCCGACGATGCCGAAGGTGCGGCCTTTAGGAATGTCGAAACTCACACCGTCCACAGCCTTGACCACCGACTTGCCGCCGAACAGCCCCCCGCCCAACGGGAAATGCACCTTGAGATCGCGTACCTGAAGCAGGGTTTCAGGCTCTGCGGTGCCCGCCGCTGGCAATCTTGTGCTCATCCGGCGCCCCCTGGTACGTGCAGCCAACACAGCACACGCCGTCGCCCCGCGTCCAGCCGGGTCTCGGGCGGCACCTGCTGGCGGCAGCGC
>JANNDB010000902.1:0-2923 GCA_031387285.1 Betaproteobacteria bacterium
GGAATCAGCCGCTTCATCACCCGGTCCTTGCGCACCAGATGCTTGCAGGCCTCATCCCAGTAGTCGGGCTTGACTGCGGCAGCGGCTTGGGGCGCAGCTTTTGCCATGTCAGACCGCGCGTTCCCAGGTTGTTCCCGCGGAAGCGTCCTTGAGCAGGATGCCGCCCTCGGCCAATTGCTTGCGGATGCGATCGGCCTCGGCGAAGTTGCGCGCCTGCTTGGCTGCTGCGCGCGCCACGATCAAGGCGTCGATCGCATCCTCAGCCAGTCCATCGGCGGCGCCCGGGCGCCCCTGCAGGAAAGTGTCGGGGCTGCCCTGCAGAATGCCGAGCGTGGCGCCGAGCGCGCGCAGCAACCCGGCCAGCGCCGCCGAACGTGTCTTGTTGACCTCTGTTGCCAGCTCAAACAGAACGGCGACCGCTTCGGGAGTGCCGAAGTCTTCATCCATCGCGGCGCGAAAGCGTTTGGCGTACGCGGCCTCCCAGTCGATGCTGCACGGGGCCGGCGGCACGAGTTGCAAGGCCGTGTAGAGGCGGCGCAGCGCTGATCGGGCGTCGTCAAGGTTGAGATCGCTGTAGTTGAGTGCGCTGCGGTAGTGCGCGCGCAGCAGGAAAAAGCGGACCGTCTCGGCGTCGTAGCGTGCCAGCACTTCGCGGATGGTGAAGAAGTTGCCCAGGCTCTTGGACATTTTTTCGTTGTCCAGTCGCACGAATCCGTTGTGCAGCCAGAAACGCGCCAGCGGTTTGCCATGGGCACCTTCACTCTGTGCAATTTCGTTTTCATGGTGGGGAAACTGCAAGTCAGCGCCACCGCCATGGATGTCGAAGGTCTCACCAAGGGTTGCCGCACACATCGCAGAGCACTCGATGTGCCAGCCAGGCCGCCCTGCCCCATAGGCGCTGTCCCATTTGGCGTCGGCTGGCTCCGACGCCTTGGCGGATTTCCACAGCACGAAGTCGAGCGGATCTTCCTTTCCGCCCGGAACGGCGACGCGCTCGCCCGCGCGCAGTTCATCGAGTGACTTGCCCGAGAGCTTGCCGTATCCGGGGAACTTGCGCACCGAAAAATTCATGTCGCCTGCATCGCCCCGGTAGGCCAGGCCATTCTGCTCCAGCCTGGCGATCAAGCCGAGCATCTGCGGCACGTACTCGGTGGCGCGCGGCTCCGCACTGGGCGCTTCGATACCCAGCGCACCGATGTCCTGCCGCATCGCGGTGATCATCTCGTCGGTGAGCGCACGGATGCCGATTCCGCGCTCCAGTGCGCGCTTGATGATCTTGTCATCGATGTCGGTGATGTTGCGCACGTACGTGACCCGGTACCCGACGGCCTTCAGCCAGCGCTGCACCACGTCGAAAGCCATCATCATGCGGGCGTGCCCGATATGGCACAGGTCGTAAATCGTCATGCCACACACATACATGCGCACATGGCCCGCTTCCAGTGGAGCAAAGGGTTCGGTAGCACGCGAAAGCGTGTTGTATATGCGCAGGCTCATGGATGAAACGCAACCGCCTTCCGGAGGCAATGCAGACTGTGGGCAGCCTCGGCGGGCATGGCAGACAAGGAGGGTGGTGGGTCGTTGCGAGAGTGCCGAATGGCACCTCTGGGCTACAATCAAACACAGTATAAAGCCCCGATGTCCGGGATTGCAACGCGTCTGGTTCAGGAGACTCCCGCATGCCCCCAACCCTTGGCCCGCGCCAAAGGTTTCGCCTTGGTTGTCTCGCGCTGGCACTGGTTGCCACAGCCGCACTGGCTGATGATTACGCCCCGATTTCCCTGCTGCTGCGCAACGGTCAACTGGCCCAGGCAATGCAAAAGGCAGACGAGTACCTGGCGAAAAATCCACGTGATCCGCAGATGCGATTCCTCAAGGGCCTGATCCAGCAGGACTCTGGCAAGACCGCCGACGCCGTGGCCACTTTCACGAAGTTGACCGACGACTACCCCGAGCTGCCAGAGCCGCATAACAACCTTGCGGTGCTGTACGCCGCGCAGGGGCAACTCGACAAGGCGCGCCTGGCGCTGGAGACGGCCATCCGGGCGAATCGCGGCTACGCCATCGCACACGAAAATCTGGGCGATGTGTACGCCCGCCTCGCCGCGCAGTCTTATGCACAATCGCAGCAGCTGGATACCACCAACAATAGCGTCGCGCCCAAGCTGGCGCTGATACGCCAGCTGGTCGGCACCGCCGTACCCCCGACCGATCGCACCCGGCCGCCGACTCCGGCGGCGTCAGCTTCGCGTTGAGCGGCAGGCCGTGCCGGCCACCGCGCACCCCAACCCACGAGGAGAATCCGTGTCCCTGCTTCGCCGCCATCTTGCGCTGATCACCTTGGCCTTTGCCGCTTCCTCGTTGCCTGCACTGGCCCAGGAAGCTCCCAAGGTGCGATTCAGCACCTCCGCCGGTGATTTCGTGGTCGAGCTGTACCCAGACAAAGCGCCCAAAACGGTCGAGAACTTCCTGCAATACGTCCGGGACAAACACTACAACGGCACCATCTTCCACCGCGTCATCGAAAACTTCATGGTGCAAGGTGGTGGCTACGACGCCAGTTACGTCGAACGCAAGACCCGCGCGCCGGTCGAGCACGAAGGACGCGATGCGCTTGCCAAGGGCGGCCTGCGCAACGTCGTGGGCACACTGGCCATGGCGCGCACCAACGATCCCCAATCGGCCACGGCGCAGTTCTTCATCAACGTGAACGACAACGCCTTTCTCGACCCCACACTGATTCCGCCGGGCGACCCGGTACCGAAGTTCGAGTACCAGGGCCGTGTGTACGAAAACACGCCACGGGCCAACCTGGTGAACACGCCCCAATTGTTTGGCTACACGGTGTTTGGCAAGGTCGTGAGCGGCATGGACGTGGTGCAGAAAATCAGGACCACCCCGACCGGCCGTGGCGGCCCGTTCC
>JANNDB010000916.1:0-4980 GCA_031387285.1 Betaproteobacteria bacterium
CGCAGTTCGGCGACGCGGGTGACGTCGAGCACCTGGCCGAACTGCATGTGCATCTTGGTGACCCACAGTCCGACGTCGGTGCAGCCGGCGACCAGCTGGGCCCGCGGGTGCCGCGAGCGCGCCTGCAACAGTTGCTGGAGAGTGCGGGGCGCCAGATACGTGGAATCGCTGCTGCTGGCCGGAGCGCGCGTTTCAAGTTGCCGCAACTGGGCGCGCACCCTGGCCTCGTCCACGCGCTGCGGCGGCAGGCTGCCCATGGCCTCGGCGGCCTCCAGGATCGGCCGGTAACCGGTGCAACGGCACAGGTTGCCGGAGAGTTCTTCCTGTGCCAGTTCGCGGCTGATGGCCTGGCCCTTGCAGCTGTGGTTCTGGTACATGCCAAACAGGCTCATCACGAAGCCCGGGGTGCAGAAGCCGCATTGCGACCCGTGGCATTGCACCATGGCCTGCTGGGCCGGGTGCAGGCTGCCGTCGGCCGCCGCGATGTCTTCCACCGTCCACAAGGCCATGCCGTCGATGGAATGCGCCAGACGGATGCAGCTGTTGACGGCGCGGTAGCGCAGCGCATCACCTTCCAGGCTGCCGAGCACCACGGTACAGGCGCCGCAGTCGCCCTCACCGCAGCCTTCCTTGGTACCGCTGCAGGCGAGGTCTTCACGCAGCACCTCCAGTACGGTGCGGCTGGCATCCACGTTGTCGAGCGTGACGATCTGTCCGCGCCGGACGAATCGGATGGGCTGGGTCTTCATGGGTCGTGTCCTTCAGGGCTCGCTTGCGCTAGGGTAAAACAGGAGAGGCAAGCCCACCATACGCGCTAGCATATGCGGGCAATGTCCATGCCAGTATGAGAGATCACGTAATCTTCGACAAGATAGACCTTCATCTGATCAGGGTCCTCCATACCGTGCTGACTGAACGCAGTGTTTCCCGCGCCGCCGTCCGATTGGGCATGCACCAGCCGGCGGTGAGCGCATCGCTGAAAAGGCTGCGTGAGTTCTCCGGCGACCCGTTGCTGGTGCGCTCGGGCAGTGGCATGGTGCCCACCGACGCCGCCCTACGCATGATCGAGCCGAGTGCGAGCATTCTGCGCGGTGCGGAAATGCTGTTTGCGGACGCGCGGGGTTTCGAGCCAGCTTCGGCACGCAATGCGTTTCGCATTGCCGCCAGCGACTACCTGGACACCCTTTTTCTGCCGCGCCTGGTGGCCCGCATCAAGGAGCTGGCGCCGCACTGCCGCATCGACATCCAGCCGCTCTCGGCCGATTCCGACTACCGCGCCCATCTGGCCCAGGGCGAAATCGACATCGTGATCGGCAACTGGAGCACGCCGCCCGATGACCTGCATCTGGGGGTATTGTTCGACGACGAAGTGGTGTCCATGGTGTCGGAACGCCATCCGGCGGTACGCCGCGGGTGGGACATCGAAGCCTGGCTGGCCGCCGACCATGTGGCGCCGGGCGCGACCCATCCTGGTGCCAAGGGTGTGCTGGACGAGTATCTGGAGGCCCAGGGCTTGCAGCGCCATATCAGTACCCGGGTTGCGCACTTCAGCCTGATTCCGCGCATGGTCGCCTCCACCTTGCTGGTATTGACTACCGGGAACACCTACTGCCAGCGTTTTGTCGGCCAGTTGCCGGTGAAGGTGCTGCCGTGTCCGGTCGCGTTTCCGCGCATGCGGTATTACCAGTTGTGGCACGAGCGCAGCCATTCGGCGGCCAGCGCGCGCTGGTTGCGCGAGCAGGTAAGGCTGGTGGCATCAAAGTTGCTTGACGGAGACGAGCGTTCATGACAACACCCCGACTGCAACTTACCGGCATCACCAAGCGCTACCCCTCCGTGGTCGCCAACAGCGAGGTGTCGCTCACGGTCATGCCGGGCGAGACCCATGCCGTGCTGGGCGAGAACGGGGCCGGCAAGTCCACCCTGATGAAGATCATCTACGGGTCGGTCAAGCCGGATGAGGGAGCGGTCGTCTTCAACGGCGCGCCGGTGCACATCCGCAATCCGCAGGAAGCGCGCGCCATGGGCATCAGCATGGTGTTTCAGCATTTCAGCCTGTTTGACACCATCACCGTGGCCGAGAACGTCTGGCTCGGTTTGTCAAAGACGCTTTCACTGGAAGAGGTTACCCGCAGCATCACCGCCAAGGCGCAGGAGTATGGCCTGGACATCGACCCGGTGCGGCCCGTGCACACGTTGAGCGTGGGCGAGATGCAGCGGGTCGAAATCATCCGTGCCTTGCTGACCAATCCGCAACTGCTGATCCTGGACGAGCCGACTTCCGTGCTCACGCCGCAAGCGGTGGAGAAACTCTTTGTAGTGCTCAAGAAGCTGGCGTCCGAGGGCTGCAGCATCCTCTACATCAGCCACAAGCTGCATGAAATTCGCGAGTTGTGCAAGGCCTGCACCGTGTTGCGTGGCGGCAAGGTGACGGGTGTCTGCAATCCATCCGAGGAGACCAATGCCTCGCTCTCGCGCATGATGATCGGCGCAGAGCCGCCGCAGTTGACCCACCGGGCGCAAAAACCCGGCGCGCCGGTTCTGCGGGTGAAGGCCTTGTCGCTCCCCAAGGAGGACCAGTTCGGCGTGGACATCGACGCGGTGTCGCTTGAAGTGCGCGCCGGCGAAGTGGTTGGCATCGCTGGGGTGTCAGGGAACGGCCAGAAGGAGTTGCTGTACGCGCTTTCGGGCGAGGATGTGCGTTCGGCGGCGGGCTCCATCCGCATGGGCGAGGTCGACATGTCCGCCTTGCACCCTGGCGCGCGGCGCAAACTCGGCCTGCATTTCGTGCCGGAGGAGCGGCTCGGACGCGGAGCGGTGCCCACCCTGGGGCTGGCGCACAACCTGCTGCTTACCCGCAACGAGGCACTGGGCAAGGGCATGGGATGGATCGACGTCAAGGCCCTGCAGACCCAGGCGGCTGACATCATCCGCCGCTTCAACGTCAAGGCCGGCGGCCCGGATTCCGCTGCACGCTCCCTGTCCGGCGGAAATCTGCAGAAATTCATTGTGGGACGCGAGATCGACGCGAATCCGAAACTCCTGATCGTTTCGCAGCCGACCTGGGGCGTTGATGTGGGCGCAGCGGCGCAGATCCGCGGCGAGATTCTGGAACTGCGCGACAAGGGCTGCGCGGTACTGGTGGTGAGCGAGGAGCTTGACGAGTTGTTCGAACTCAGCGACCGGCTGCACGTGATTGCCAAGGGGCGGCTGTCACCTTCGGTGCCGGTCGCCGACGCCACCATCGAAAAGATTGGTGAATGGATGAGTGGATTGTGGGAGGCGCAGCATGCTCAAGCTTGAGGCGCGTCCGCAGCCTTCTTCGTTCTGGAGCTACGGTTCCCCGTTGCTGGCGCTGCTAGTGACGGTGGTCATTGGCGTGATCCTCTTTGCGGCGCTGGGCAAGGACCCGATCCGCGGGCTGGAGATGTTTTTCTGGCAGCCGATCCGCAATGCCTATGCGCTGGGCGAGTTGATGGTCAAGGCCACGCCGCTGCTGATCATTGCGCTGGGGCTGGCCGTGTGTTTCCGCTCCAACGTGTGGAACATCGGGGCCGAGGGGCAGTACATCATCGGTGCGGTGTTTGCCGGTGGCGTCGCGCTGCTGGCCGACAAAGGCACCGGCGGCTGGATCGTCATCCCGGTGGTGCTTGCCGGGGTCGCGGGCGGCATGTTGTGGGCGGCGCTCACGGCAGTGTTGCGGGACCGGTTCAACGCCAATGAAATCCTGGTGAGCCTGATGCTGGTTTACGTGGCGGCGCTGGTGTTGAGTTACCTGGTGGGCGGGCCGTGGAAGGACCCCGCCGGCTTCAACTTCCCGCAGACCAAGACCTTTGATATTTCCACCCGCATTCCGCGCCTGTTCGAGGGGTCGCGGCTGAGCATCGGCCTGCTGCTGGCCGTGATCGGCGTGGTGGCGATGTGGGTGTTCCTGTTTCGGACGAAAGCCGGCTTTGCGCAGCAGGTCGGCGGGCTGGCGCCAGCTGCCGCGCGGTATGCCGGGTTCTCCTCGCGTCAGGCCTTGTGGACGGCCTTGATGATCTCCGGCGGCGCAGCCGGGTTGGCGGGCGCGCTGGAAGTTGCGGGACCCATCGGCCAACTGACTACGTATGTGCCGGCGGGGTACGGATTTGCCGCCATCATCGTTGCCTACGTGGGGCGCCTGCACCCGGTCGGAATGGTGTTCTCGGCCATCCTGATGAGCATGTTCTATATAGGCGGCGAGATGGCGCAGTCACGGCTCGGCCTTACCAAGTCGCTGACGGGCGTTTTCCAGGGCTTGCTGCTGTTCAGCCTGCTGGCCTGCGACACGCTGGTGAACTACCGCCTGCGTTTTGGCCGCATGGGAGCAAAGTAATGGAATCCTATTCGCTGCTGATCGCCGCCACGCTCAATGCTGGCACGGTGCTGGCGCTGGCCTCGCTGGGTTTGCTGATCAATGAAAAAGTCGGCATCGTGAACCTCGGCGCAGAGGGCATGATGTTGTGCGCCGCGATTGCCGGCTTCGCCACTGTCGTGCACACCGGCAACGACTGGCTGGGTTTCTCGGCGGGCATCGTGGTGGGCGCCTTGCTCGCCGCGATCTTTGGCCTGCTCGTCATCTGGCTCAATACCAACCAGTTTGCCACCGGCCTGGCGCTGACGCTGTTTGCCACCGGCTTCTCTGCCTTCGTGGGAACTTCGTATGTGCAGGCCAAGATTCCCGAGCGCCCGACCTTCGGTATTCCGGTGCTGGCCGATATTCCGCTGATCGGGCCGGCGCTGTTTCGCCACCATCCGCTGGTGTATCTGACGGTGGTGTTGGCGCTGCTGTTGATCTGGTTCATGTACCGCACGCGCAGCGGGCTGGTGATGCGCAGCGTGGGTGAGAGCCCGGAGTCCGCGCATGCCCTGGGTTATCCGGTACGGCGCATACGTCTGCTGGCAGTCGTCGTGGGGGGTGCCTTGTGCGGTCTGGCGGGTGCGTACCTGTCGGTCATC
>JANNDB010000964.1:0-1804 GCA_031387285.1 Betaproteobacteria bacterium
GGAAGACGGCATCGCCGTCTTCCCGCACGACGACGCCTACACCCCCGAATGGCGCGCCCTGGCGGGATCGCGTGCGCAGCACACGTTTCAACTGGCGCCCGCCGGCGCCAGCGCCCCAGGCGCTGGCGTGCACTGCCGCGCGCCGGTCTGGGCCAACAACGCCTGGTCCGTACAAGCAACCACACCCGTCGGCCCGCTGCAGTTCGCGCTGCGCATCGCCGGGATACACAACGTGCGCAACGCGCTGGCTGCCGCTACATGCGCGCTCGCCGCCAAGGTGCCGCTGAACGCGATTCGCGCCGGCCTGGAAGCTTTTGACCCGGTAAAAGGACGTTCCCGTGCAATACCTTTGCAGATTGGAGACACCATGCACATGCTGATCGACGATAGCTACAACGCCAATCCGGACTCGGTGGCTGCCGCGCTGGAGCTGCTGGCCTCTTTACCCGCGCCGCGCCTGATGGTGCTGGGCGACATGGGCGAAGTCGGCCTTGAGGGCGAGCAGTTCCATTCCCAGGCCGGCTCGCTGGCCGACGAACTCGGGATCGAATGCATGTTCACGCACGGCGAACTCAGCGCTGCCGCAGCACGGGCCAATCAGCACGCGCGGCATTTCGAGGACATGCCAACGCTGATCGCTGCCGTGCTGCAGGAGTTGCCCCAGGTCGCGAGCGTGCTGGTCAAGGGGTCACGCTTCATGCGCATGGAGCGCGTGGTCGAAGCCGTCACCACTTCGGCGGCGCGGCAACAGGACGGTGCCAATGCCGCGTAACCAGCGCCAGGGGGGCTGCGCATGCTGCTGAGCCTGGCCCAGTGGCTGCAGACGCTGTCGCCGGAGTTCGGCTTCTTTCGCGTCTTTCAGTACCTGACCTTTCGCGCCGTCATGGCGGCCCTGACGGCGTTGCTGATCGGCTTGCTGGCCGGGCCGTTCGTGATCCGCAACCTCACGCGGCTCAAGATAGGGCAGCCCGTACGCGGCTACGGGATGGAGAGCCACCTCAGCAAGAGCGGAACCCCCACCATGGGTGGCGTGCTGGTACTGCTCGCCATCACGGTGTCGACCCTGCTGTGGTTCGATCTTTCGAACCGCTTTGTATGGATCGTCCTGATGGTGACGCTGGGCTTTGGCGCAATCGGGTGGGTGGACGACTGGCGCAAGGTGGTACACAAGGATCCCGAGGGCATGCGCTCACGCGAAAAGTACCTCTGGCAGTCGGTGATCGGATTGGTCGCCGCCTTGTACCTGGTGTTCAGCATTTCGGAAAACTCGAACCTGCGCGTGCTGGAACTGTTCTTTCGCTGGATGCAGTCGGGCTTTGATCTCAGCCTGCCGCCCAAGGCGGGCCTGCTGGTGCCATTCTTCAAGGAGGTCAGCTACCCGTTGGGGGTGCTGGGCTTTGTAGTCCTCACCTACCTGGTGATCGTGGGCTCCAGTAACGCCGTGAACCTGACCGACGGCCTCGATGGACTGGCCATCATGCCGGTGGTGATGGTCGGTTCGGCGCTGGGCGTGTTCGCCTATGTGACCGGCAGCGCGGTGTTCTCGCGCTACCTGTTCTTCCCGCATATTCCCGGCTCCGGCGAATTGTTGATCTTCTGCTCGGCCATGGCCGGCGCCGGGCTGGCGTTCCTGTGGTTCAACACTCACCCGGCCCAGGTGTTCATGGGCGACGTCGGCGCACTGGCCCTGGGCGGGGCGCTGGGCACCATCGCAGTCATCGTGCGCCAGGAGATCGTGCTGGCGATCATGGGCGGCATCTTCGTGGCCGAGGCGCTGTCGGTGATGGTGCAGGTGAGCTATTTC
>JANNDB010001010.1:0-3007 GCA_031387285.1 Betaproteobacteria bacterium
ACGCTGCACCAGTTGTACAAGCCGGTGCCGGGGCGCTTCAAGGACCATATCGCGATCGCCAAGCTCAATGGCTATCAATCGCTGCACACCACACTGGTCGGTCCGGCCGGGGTAAACGTCGAATTCCAGTTGCGCACGGAATCCATGCACATGGTGGCCGAGTCCGGTGTCGCCGCGCACTGGTTGTACAAGGCCAAGAACCCGGATGGTGTGGGCTCGGTGCGGCTGGGTAACCAGTGGTTGCAGTCCCTGCTCGACATTCAGCACGATACCGGCGACGCGGCTGAATTCTGGGATCATGTCAAGGTCGATCTGGTCCCGGAGGCGGTGTACGTGTTCACGCCCAAGAGCCAGATCCTCTCGCTGCCGCGTGGCGCCACCGTGGTGGACTTCGCCTATGCCATTCACAGCAACGTGGGGGACCGCACGGTGGCTGCTCGCATCAACGGCGAGCAAGTACCGTTGCGCACCGAACTCAAGAACGGCGATGTCGTGGAGGTCGTGACGGCACCGGTGTCGAGCCCGAACCCCGCCTGGCTGAGTTTCGTGCGCACAGGTCGCGCACGCGCAAAGATCCGGCACCATCTCAAGACACTCGCGCAGTCGGAATCGGAATCCTTCGGCCAGCGCCTGCTGGCGCAGGCATTGCGTGCCGAGGGCATTGAACGATTCCCGCAGGACGACGGGGCGCATGCCGAAGTGTGGGAGCGCCTGCTGCGTTTTTCCGGCAATCGCTCGCGCCCGGAATTGCTGGTTGACATCGGGCTGGGCAAGCGCATCGCCACCATGATCGCCAAACGTATGGTCGCCTTGTTGGGAGAGGAGACGGGTGAACGGCCCGACCCGCTGCTCATGACGCGGGAGCGGTTCGCCGCTCAGGACAATGCAGGTCAGGGTGCGGTTTCACTCGACGGCAGCGAAAACGCATCCGTGGTTTACGCCAGTTGCTGCCATCCGATTCCGGGTGACCCGATCATCGGTTACCTGGGGCGCGGGGAGGCGCTTGCTGTCCACGTCGATTCGTGCCCGGTATCCGCCAGACTAAAACATAAAGACAGCGAGCGCTTCATCACGGTGGATTGGGCCGACGATCCCATACGCGCCTTTGAAGTGCAGATCTTGGTATCCGTGGTCAATGGCAAGGGCGTGCTGGCGCGGGTAGCCGCTGCGCTTGCATCCGCTGAGGCCGACATTGCCCACATCGACATGGGGCAGGAGGCGGCGCAGGACGCCACCGATCTGAGGTTTGTTATTGCCGTGCGGGACCGCGCCCATCTGGACGTGGCGCTGCGCAATCTGCGTCGCACTACCTCTGTGCTGCGCGCAGACCGGGTCTAACCAGCGTCGCGTCTCATCGGTTCAGGATAGTCGACGCGCAACACCTCGATCTCGTCCACACCCAACGGCGTCACCAACTGCAGCACATCGCCGACCCGTGCCTTGAGCAAAGTACGTGCGACCGGGGAAACCCAGCTCACCTCGCTGCGTGTACTGTCAGCTTCGTCAACGCCGAGAATGGTGACTGAACGCTCAGCGCCTTTGCCATCCAGGTACGCCACCCGGGCGCCAAAGAAAACCTGATCGATGCCAGCATGCACGCTGGGGTCGGTGACTTCGGCAATCTCCAGGCGTTTGGTCAGGAAGCGGATACGCCTGTCGATCTCGCGCAGGCGCTTCTTGCCGTAGATGTAATCTCCGTTCTCGGAGCGATCTCCATTGCTCGCAGCCCAGTGGACGATCTCCACCACCTTGGGGCGCTCGGTGTCGATCAGTTCGAGCAGTTCCTCGCGCAGGCGCCGAAAGCCGGCGGGCGTAATGTAGTTCTTGCCGCCGCCGGCAAGTGCTGGCAGCTGAACTTCATCGTCGTCGTCGTCACTATCGGATTCGCGGGTGAACGCTTTGCTCATGGGGTGGTGCGGCCGTGCGCGTGCGGCAGTTCAGACCGCAAGCAAAAAGGGCCTGCATCCTTGACAGGATACAGGCCCCGCGCAAATAGTTGGTGCGGCTGGCAGGAATTGAACCCACTACCCCTTGGTTCGTAGCCAATAAATACATCATTTTTTGCAGTCCAACAACGATTGCCAGAAAACACATAATTCATATAAATCAACAGGTTAACAGAACTCATTGTCCAGAGGTGACCCGTGGCATACACTGTAAGCCATCAACAAACGGGCACCGAACGGGCACCAGACGGGCACCAGTCGACGCCAAGCCTGAGACAATCAAGTGATAGGGAAGGAGCGGCGATGGCCGAAACGATCATTTCGGACAGGGCGATGCGGGTGGCACCCGGAGCGAGCGACCGTTGGCTGATTGAGGCCGGTGCACGCGGCGCTGGCCGCCTTGTCGGGCGTATAACTCCTGCCGGTGAGCGGCGGTTCTACTACCGCTACACAGACTCGCGCGGTAGTCGCGTCAGGTTGTTGATCGGCGCCTACGATCCGCGGGGCGACGGCAGCGCCACTTTCACCGTCAAGCAGGCACGCAGCCGCGCAATGGAGTGGCAAGCACTTCACAGCGCTGGCGCGCGCGATCTTCGCGAGCACTTCGCAGAGGAACGTTGCGACGCCGAACAAGCCAAGGAAGACGCTCGCCGCGCCGCCGAACTTGCGCGGCGCACGGCGGAGGAAATCGCGCAAGCCGATCAATTGGCCCAGCAACGGCGTCTCACCATTCGCCAAGTGTTCGAACGATGGGCGACAACCGAACTCGCGCCCCACATCGGCGGAGATGGCAAGCGCATCGGCCGCAAAGACGGGGGGCAGTACGTGCGGGAGCAGTTCGAGAGGCGCATCTTTCCTGGCCTGGGTCATACCGCCTTGGTAGATGTGCGCAAGGCTGATGTGTTGGCCATCCTCGATGCCGCCAAAGCCGAGGGCAAGCTCCGAACTGCCAACATGTTGCTGGCCGACCTGAAGCAGATGTTCCGCTTTGCCGCCGAGCGTGAAATCTTTGAACACAGCCCGTTCGAGTTGTTAATGATGAAGAAGATCGGCGGCATGGT
>JANNDB010000463.1:0-2000 GCA_031387285.1 Betaproteobacteria bacterium
GGAACTGAATCAGCCCCGGCCGACAAACGGCATCTTGGTGGCCATCACGGTGTGGAACAGCACATTCGCCTCCAGCGGCAGATTCGCCATGTACAACACCGAGCGCCCCACTATCTCCACATCCATGCGCGGTTCGACCGCCATCTCGCCATTGGCCTGCGGCACGCCCCCTGTCATGCGCTGGGTCATGTCAGTTGCTGCGTTGCCAATGTCGATCTGCCCGACGGCGATGTCGTAGGCGCGGCCGTCCAGCGCGGCAGTCTTGGTCAGGCCGCTCACCGCATGTTTGGTTGCCGTGTAGGCAATCGAGAACGGTCGCGGCGCATAAGCGGAAATCGAACCGTTGTTGATGACGCGACCGCCGCGCGGATTCTGCGCCTTCATGACGCGAAACGCCTGTTGCAGGCAGTAAAACATGCCATTGAGATTGACGTCCACGACCGCACGCCATTGGTCCAGGCTCAATTCATCAATGGGTACAGCCGGGGCACCCATGCCCGCGTTATTGAACAGGACGTCGACCCGGCCCCATGCCGCCAGCGTGGCGTCAAAGAGTGCCTTCACAGCCTGCGCATCCGCCACGTTGGTCGGCACCACGAGTGCCTTGCCGTGTGCGCGCGAGTCTGCCGCGACAGCTTCAAGCAGTTCAGGGCGCCTTCCGGCGAGCACCACCCGGTACCCGTCACCCAGCAGGGCCAGCGCTGCGGCTTTGCCTACGCCAGTACCGGCCCCCGTCACTATTGCTACGCGTCCGTGATCCGCCATCGCTTTTACCTCTTCGTGTACAGATTGAGCTGACTCTTGCGCGCGCGCCTAGCGACGCGACTTATGCCGGCCTGCGGCGGCCTTGGGGGAAGCGCCCTTCTTTTCCCCATCGGTGCCAGCGCGCGCGCGCGCCGACCGATCAGCGTTCTTGCGCGGTGCTGCCTTGCGCGCACCCGGGACCATGTCGTCGCGGCTGGCACGCGCCGGTGTGTCGCGGACTCCGCCTTTGTCTTTCAAGGCCCGGGCGAGCAACTCCTCGCCCTCCCGAACCAGCCTGAAATCGATGCGGCGCCCATCCAGATCCACCCGGCTTACCTGCACCCGCACGCGCGTACCGATGGCATAGCGGATACCTGTGCGTTCGCCGCGCAGTTCCTGGCGCAATTCGTCAAAACGGAAATACTCCCCGCCCAACTCGGTGATGTGCACCAGGCCTTCAACATACATGGCATCGAGCGTGACAAATACGCCAAAGGAAGTCGCCGCAGTGACCACGCCGCCGTACTCCTCGCCCAGGTGTTCACGCATGTATTTGCACTTGAGCCAGGCCTCGACATCGCGGCTGGCTTCGTCGGCGCGCCGCTCGTTGGCACTGCAGTGCAGACCGGCAGCTTCCCAGGCTTGACCTTCGGCGCTTAGCTTGCGCGGCCGCTCAGTGGCGTCGCGGTCCTTGCCAGCCATTCCTTTTTCCAGACGGCGCGCAAGTTTTGCATGGGCTTCGCCCGGGACCGGCAGGGTCGGCAACTGGTAACGCTTGTGCGCGAGGATGGACTTTATGACGCGGTGCACCAGCAAGTCGGGGTAGCGCCGGATCGGGCTGGTGAAGTGCGTATAGGCGTCAAATGCCAAGCCGAAGTGGCCGCTATTGACCGGCGTATAGATCGCCTGCTGCATCGAACGCAGCAGCATGGAATGGATCTGCTGCGCGTCCGGCCGCTCACGCGTGGCTGCCGCAATCGCCTGAAACTCGGCCGGCGCCGGGTCATCACTGATGCTCAGGCCCACGCCCGTGGCCTTGAGGTAACTGCGCAGGATTTCCTTCTTCTCCGGCGTCGGCCCCTCATGCACCCGATACAGACCGGGATGCTTGCTTTGCAAAATGAAATCGGCGCTGCAAACGTTGGCGGCGAGCATGGCTTCCTCGATCACCTTGTGCGCATCGTTGCGGGTGCGCGGCACGATCTTCTCGATGCGGCCACTCTCATCACAAACGATCTGGGTCTCCACCGTTTCGA
>JANNDB010001062.1:0-7450 GCA_031387285.1 Betaproteobacteria bacterium
GCGCGGCTCCAGATTCGGCCCGGTGACGATCACCGCGATCTCCAGCAGGCGCTCGCGCTCGGGATCGAGGCCTGACATCTCGCAATCGAGCCACACCAGGTTGAGATCGGACTTTTTCAATGGTGCTGCGGGTTCGGACATGGCCCCAATTGTCGCCGAGCCTTCGGGCCATCCTCTGACCGGCGCCGTCAGCCACGGCGTTTGGGCCTAAACTCACTGGCCTTCACCACCCTGCCTGCCGACTCGATGTCTGCCTCCATCTCACCTGCACTCGCCCTGACAGCCACCTTTGCCGTGGCACTGATTGCCGGACTTGTGCTGAAGTTCTGGCTGGCCAGCCGGCAGGTGCGCCATGTCGCGAACTGCCGCAACGCGGTTCCGGCAGGATACGCGCAGTCTGTCAGCCTTGCTGCGCACCAGAAGGCCGCCGACTACACCATCGCCAAGGCACGTTTTGGCCTGCTGGAACTTGCTGCGGCAGCCGCCATTCTGGTCGGCTGGACCTTGCTCGGCGGACTCGACCTGCTCAACCGTTCCCTGATGACCTGGATCGGACCTGGCATGGCGCAACAGGTCGCACTGCTGCTGGCGTTCGCCCTCATTGGGGGCGCTATCGAATTGCCGTTGGCCTGGTATGCCACCTTTGTCATCGAAGAGCGGTTTGGTTTCAACAAGACCACGCTTCGTCTGTGGGTGGCAGATCTGCTGAAGTCGGCTGTGCTGGGTGCGGCGATTGGCATCCCGCTGGTGTGGCTGATGTTGTGGCTGATGGGCGCAGCCGGCCCGCAGTGGTGGTTATGGGCATGGTCGGCCTGGATGGGGTTCAACCTGTTGCTGTTGATGATCTATCCGGCCTTCATCGCGCCGCTCTTCAACCGCTTCAAGCCATTGGAGGACGAGAACCTCAAGTCGCGTGTCACGAGCCTCATGCAGCGCTGCGGTTTCTCCGCGCGGGGCCTGTTTGTGATGGACGGCAGCCGGCGCAGCGCCCATGCAAACGCCTACTTCACCGGATTTGGCGCCGCCAAGCGCGTTGTCTTTTATGACACGCTCCTGGCAAAGCTCTCACCTGCCGAGGTCGACGCCGTGCTGGCGCACGAACTGGGGCATTTCAAGCACAGGCACGTAATCAAACGCATCGCGGCGCTGTTTGCCTTGAGCCTGTGCGGATTTGCCTTGCTGGGGTGGTTGTCTTCGCGTGCGTGGTTCTACACAGCCTTGGGCGTTCCACCCAATATGGTCGCCGGCGCGCCCAATGATGCGCTCGCCCTGCTGCTGTTCATGCTGGTGGCGCCTGTCTTTACGCTGTTCCTCTCGCCCTGGATGGCGCACGTGTCGCGCAAGCACGAGTTTGAGGCAGACCGTTATGCCGTGCTTCAGACCAGCGGCGCAGATCTGGCCAGCGCGCTGCTCAAGTTGTACGAAGACAATGCGTCCACACTCACCCCCGATCCGGTCTCCGTGCGCTTTTATTACTCGCACCCGCCGGCGGTTGAGCGCCTGGCGCGGATGGGCGCATAACGAAGAGCACCGGCATCAACGCACATGACAAGCATGTTGAACACAAAAAACTGGGCGGATTCTGCGCGCCGGGCCCTAACTGCGACCGAGGTCGTGAGCCAACTGGCCCGATTGGAGGGCTGGTCGTTGTCCGGTCAGGACGCACAGGTGGCCATCGAGAAAACCTACCGCTTCGCCAACTACTTTGAGACCATCGCGTTCGTCAACATGGTGGCGTTCGTTGCGCATGTGGCAGACCACCATCCCGATCTGACAGTCGGATTCAACCGCTGTGTCGTGCGATTCAACACCCATGACGTGGCAGGTATATCGGCCACCGATTTCGAATGCGCCGCGCGCATCGATGCGGCACTCCTGTGACTGAGCACCTGCCGCGCGGCGTCGCATTGGCCGCGGCGTCAAACCGCAATGCGGGCGTGCAACTTGCCCACTGAATCCGGACTGCGCGAGGGCCTGATCGTAGCCAGTTACGGTCGTCATTGGGTGGTTGAAACCCAAGACGGCGAACGACGAATCTGCCACTCTCGCGGCAAGAAGAACGAGGGCGTGGTTGGCGACCGGGTGACCTGGCGGCCGTCGCAGGATGAGGGCACGATAGAGGCGATACTGCCGCGGCGCAATCTGTTCTACCGCCGCGATGAAGTGCGTACCAAGTCGTTCGCCGCCAACCTCGATCAGTTGCTGATCCTGATCGCCGCCGAACCGGCCTTTTCCAGCAATCAGCTGAGTCGTGCGCTGGTCGCGGCCGAGGCGCAGGGCATCACGCCCGTGATCGTGCTCAACAAGCGCGACCGCCAGCCAGCCTTCGATCGCGCCTGGGCCTGGCTGAAGCCGTACCGGGACATGGGTTACACCGTGATCCCATGCTCGCTCAAGCATGGATCGCCGGCCGAGAGGGAACAGCTCGTCGCGCTATTGCAGAACAAGACTTCGCTGGTACTCGGCCCCTCCGGCGCCGGCAAGAGCACGCTCATCAACCTCTTTTCGGCGGGGGCCATGGCACAGACCGGCGTGTTGTCGCAGGCACTGCGCAGCGGAAAACACACGACGACCTCGACCACCTGGTACTGGCTTGACGGCACCCGGTCCGCCGCGCTGATCGACTCGCCCGGATTCCAGGAATTCGGCCTGCGGCACATCCAGGCAACCCAACTTGCAGGCTACATGCCGGACATCAAGGCCCACGCCGGAACATGCCGCTTTTACAACTGTACCCATCTGCATGAACCGGGGTGTGGCGTCATGGCGGCGCTGGCCTCCCCTGCTGCCAGCCCGGCCATTCACGAAGACCGCTACCGCATCTACTGCGAGCTGTTCGCCGAGTTGTCGCAATCCCGTTACTGAGTGGCGCTCGCGCTGCTCAACCGAGCAGCCGGGCAAGCGTCAACAGCGCCAACAAGATCATCCACATCAGGACGGTTCGCCAGACCAATCCGACCACGGTCCGCAAATGGCCAACCTCGGGCTCCACTCCCGTGGAATGGTCCGTGCCAGGGCCAACCCGCAAACCGATGGCGCCGGCGGTCGAACTGAGTATCACACCGTCGTTGCTGGCCATACCCCCCGGGTTGTGGCGGCGCCAGTTTTCGATGGCTTCCTCAAAACTGCCGACCACCGCAAAGCCAATAGCAGTGATACGCGCCGGCAGCCAATCCACCAGGTGCCACATGCGCTGCGCTGTGCCTTGCAGAGCGTCACTGACCGGTTGTGACGTGGCGGCCTGACGTGCCCAACTGCGCAGCACAAACTCACACATGCGATAAAAAACCGCGCCGGCCGGACCAAGGCCCAATGCCGACACAACGCAATACCACGCCAGCACACCGAACACATGGCGGTGCGCCGCAATGACCGAGTACTCGACGACCTGGCGGACAATTTCGTTGCGTGGCAGGGCGGTCACCTCGGTCTGGCGCCACTGCGCCAACATCACGCGCGCCCGGTCTTCGTCGCCTTGCTCCAGCGCATCGCGGATGCTTGTGAAGTGGTGGCTGAACTGGCGAAATCCGAGCGTGATGTAAAGGACCAGCACATTCCAGATGATCACGAGCGGCCAGCCGGCAAACTGCGACAAGACCCACTGCACGGCAAAAACGCCCAGCGCCGGTGCCAGCACCGTCACGCACCAGGCAAGTGTTGCATGATGCTGGCGGCCAGCGTCCAGAGAGCGGGCAGTCCAGCTGGCCCAAGCGTGGACCAAGCTGTGGAAAGCGCCTCCACGTGCCATTGGCCGCGCCTGCTCAATCAGCAATGCCAGCAGTATGGCCAGGAAACTCATGCGCGGATGATAAAGGTTGAAGCCCAGCCAGCCACCGCCGCGTGCGATGGACGGGGGACGTCAGGCGGAGAGCAAGCGGTACAAGTTGCGCAGCATTCCGGCTGTTGCGCCCCAAATGAAACGTTCCTGCCCGCCATCGGCGTAGGGCATGGACAACCACGTGCGGCGCACGCCGTCCGCCACAAACTGGTGCCATCGGTGGTTCGCCGGATCCATCAGGAACTGCAACGGCACTTCGAATACAGCCTCCACCTCGTGCGCGTTAGGAGCAAGCGCGAATCCGTCGCGGATCAACGCCACGACGGGGGTGATCACGAATGCCGTGCCGGTCACATAGACCGGCAACTGGCCAATCACGCGGATGAATTCTGGCGCCAGGCCCACTTCCTCGTGGGCCTCGCGCAGGGCGGTCGCGACCATGTCGCTGTCATCGGCATCGTGTTTGCCACCAGGAAACGCGATCTGCCCGGAATGGGTCGACAAATGGCTGGTGCGCTCGGTGAGCAGCACCGTTGGCTGGTCGCGCAAAACAATGGGTACCAGCACGGCCGCATGAACCGGCGAGCGATGCGAGTAGCTCGGCTCGGCGGCAATCTCGGGAGCCCAGGCTGGTGGCGCGCTGAACCGGGATTCCAGCGCCGCCGCGGCAAGTTGCTGCGGACGAACGGCAGGCAAATGCGCGTCCACACCCGCCACCGGAACCTTACGCGGGTCAAAGTCCGGCAACTTGGACAGCGGGGTCAACGGTGCCGTGTCGGCCATTCAGATCAATAAAAAAGCCGCCCGGACATCATCGGGGCGGCTCCATGGGAAAACCGGATTTCAGACTGCCGCAGTCTTCTTGACAGACAGCTTTTCCTTGATACGGGCCGACTTGCCACTACGGTCGCGCAGATAGTACAGCTTGGCACGGCGCACGTCACCGCGACGCTTGACTTCGATGGCAGCAATCAGCGGGCTGTAGGTCTGGAAAGTGCGCTCTACGCCTTCACCACTCGAAATCTTGCGCACTGTGAAGCCGCTGTTGAGGCCACGGTTGCGCTTGGCAATCACGACGCCTTCATAGGCCTGAACACGCTTACGGGTGCCCTCAACCACGTTGACGCTCACAATCACGGTATCACCGGGGGCGAATTCGGGAATGGTCTTCCCGAGGCGGGCAATTTCTTCTTGCTCCAGGGTTTGGATCAGGTTCATTTTTTCCTCAAGTGATCATGTTCACGCCAGCGCAGAAGATGCGCAAAGGGCTGGCGGATTTGGGCTCCGCAGCGGCCAAACAGAGGATCGGTTAGCCCTCTATTATAACCAGGAGAATGGCAGCCTGGCTACGACCTAGCCGGTACGGGTGCCCGCCCAGGCGCGTAGCGCCAATTCGTCCGGTGCGTTCAAGCGTCCGGCGGCGCGCGCTGCCGCAATCAGGTCAGGACGATGCATAGCCGTAATGGCCAGACGCTGGTCGCGGCGCCAGCGCTCTATCGCCGCATGATGACCGGACAGCAACACCGGCGGCACGGGCACGTCGCGCCACATCTCCGGACGCGTGTAGTGCGGGCAGTCCAGAAGGCCATCCAGTGCCGGATTGAAACTGTCCTGCGCGTGGCTGGCTTCGTCCGCCAGCACCCCGGGTTGCAGCCTTGCCACTGCGTCGAGCAGCGCAGCGGCAACGATTTCGCCGCCAGAAAGCACAAAGTCCCCGATGCTGATTTGCTCGTCCACTTCGGCGTCGATGAAACGCTGATCGACTCCTTCGTAGCGGCCGCACAACAGGATGGCGCCCGCGCTGGCGGCCCAGCGCTCGACCATCGCATGGTCAAGCCGCCGACCAAGCGGTGAAAACAACACGACTGGCGCATCGTCGTCGCGTTGCGCACGCACGGCCTGCAAGCAGCGCTCCAGCGGTTCCGGCATAAGCACCATTCCCGGACCGCCACCAAACGGGCGGTCATCCACACGCCGGTAGTTTCCTTGTGCAAAGTCGCGCGGATTGGACAGGTGCACGCCCACCGCGCCGGATTCGAAGGCGCGTCGTGTCACACCGACGCCCAGAAATGGGGCCAGCAACTCCGGGAACAGGGTGATGACGTCAAAACGCATGCGCGCGGGCTAGTAGTCTGGCTGCCAATCCACCGTGATGCGCCGCGCCGCGAGTTCCACCGCGTCCACGTACGCCTTGACAAAGGGCACCATGCGCTCACAGCGTTTTCCGTCAGCGTGGTACTCAAGCACCAGTACGGTCTGCGCCGAAGTGGTCAGCAGATCACTGACGACACCCAGTTGGCAGCCCTCGCGGTTCACGACATCCAGGCCAATCAAGTCGATCCAGTAGTACTCGTCTTCGCCGGCCGTGGGAAAGGAGGATCGCGCAATGAAGATTCGGGCGCCCCGCAGATGTGCTGCGGCATCACGATCCGCAACGTCTGCTGCAGCCACGACGATGGTTGCACCGTGCTTCTTGACATGCGTGATGCGCAGCAAGGCGCCTGTTGCACTACCGGGAAGATCGTCGCCAGGCGGCCGGATAAACCAGCGCCTGGACGAAAACAGCGCCTCGGGGGCGCTGCTATGTGCGTGGACTTTGAACCACCCTTGCACTCCCCAGGCCTCGGCAATTCGGCCCACCTCGACCGCATCCGCAGGAATGTCGGCCTGATCTAGCTGGGGCAGCATGGGGTGGCTGGTGCCTGCGTGCCCGGGCCGCGCCAGAGCGGCCACTTGGGTAATCAGGCTGCCTTGGCGGCGGCCTGGACGATCAGGCGTTCCACTGTGGGGGACGCCTGCGCGCCTACACCCTTCCAGTAGGTCAGGCGATCCTGCGCGATGCGGATGCTCTCTTCCTTGGCCGTCGCAATGGGGTTGTAAAAGCCGATACGCTCAATGAAGCGGCCATCACGGCGATTGCGCTTGTCGGCGACAACAATATTGAAAAAAGGGCGTGCCTTGGCACCACCACGAGCGAGCCGGATTACGACCATAATGAATCCTTCGGGGGCTGCGGAAACTGCTTTCCGCCATTTACTCAGCGTTGAGACACGCAACATGGCCACCCGGCCAGCTACACGCTGAAAAGCTTTCCATTATAACCGCTTGGCCCATGCATCCGAACAGCTTTGACCACCAGACCGCTACATGAGCAAGAGCAAGACAATGGCTGCATGGGTTGCACTGCTCGGGGGCGTCGCCGGACTGCACCGTTTTTACCTGCGGGGCCGGCGCGACCTTATCGGATGGTTATTGCCCTGGCCGGCACTTCTGGGCGCCTACGGGCTTTGGCGCGCCCGCACATATGGACTGGACGACCGCTGGAGTTGGGTCCTCATGCCGATGCTGGGAATGGTCTTTTCCGCCTGCGCGCTGACGTCTATCGTTTACGGGTTGACAGAGCAGCAACGATGGAATCGCACATTCAACAGTGACCTGCCACCCGACCATCCGCTTGGCGCGACAAACCGGCGCACCGTCGCCGCTGTGATCCTGGCGTTGTTCTTCGGGTCGACGGCGCTGATGGCATCGATCGTGTTCACCATCCAGCGGATCTTCGAGTGGCAACTCGGCTGACCTGCGCGGTCGCCTTCAGAATATCTGCAGGCTCAGCCAGTAGGAAACGGCTGCCACAAACGCGCTCGCTGGTATCGTGAATATCCAGGCCCAGAC
>JANNDB010001064.1:0-4221 GCA_031387285.1 Betaproteobacteria bacterium
GATCGTGGAGCGCAACCCGCAGATCATCATCGGTTCCTGGTGCGGCAAGAAATTCCGCCCGGAGCGCGTTGCGGCGCGCCCTGGCTGGGATCAGATTGACGCTGTTCGCGACGGACAACTGTTCGAGATCAAGTCCGCAGACATCCTGCAGCCGGGGCCGGCCGCGCTGACGGACGGCATAGCGCAACTGCATCGCATCGTGCTGCAGTGGAGTGCAGCTCATGGCTGAGCAAACGGGCGCCAACGCCAGCCACTTGATTCTGGGCGGCCAGAAGAGCGGCAAGTCGCGCTACGCGCAAGCGGCGGCCTGGGCCTGGGTGGAGCGTGGCAACGCGCGCAAGGCTGTCCTGGTCGCCACGGCGCTGGCCGGGGACGCCGAAATGCGAGAGCGTATCGCCCGGCACCGCAGTGACCGGGCGCAGTCTGGTCGGCATATGCACACCGTGGAGGAGCCGCTGGAGATTGCCACCTGCATCCGCACCCTGAGCCAGCCGGACACGGTGGTGCTGATTGATTGCCTCACCTTGTGGCTCACCAATTTATGGATGCCGCCTGGTGCTGACAACTGCGCTGGGCGCATCGTCGCGCAGCGCGCCGAAGCTGCGCAGGAAGCGCTGCTCGAGGCAGTGGCTGGTGCTCCCGGGCCGATCTTGCTGGTGGCCAATGAAATGGGCGCAGGCGTGGTTCCGCTGGGTGCCGAAGTGCGGGCTTTCGTCGACCGTGCCGGTTTGCTGAACCAGCGACTGGCGCAAATCTGTGGCCGGGTCAGCCTGGTGGCTGCAGGCCTGCCGATGGCGCTGAAGGGTACGCCGTGATGGCACACGGCAATGCGGTGCGCACGGCCTGGCTTTGGCGGCTGCTTTTTTGCCTGTGGTCCTGCTGCGCCCAGGCCCAGGCCGTGCAGCTGACGGATGACCGGGGCGTCAGTGTGACGCTCGATCGCGTACCGCAACGCATCGTGACGGTGTTGCCCTCGCTTACCGAGATGGTCTGTACCCTGGGGCAATGCAAGCGTCTGGTGGGTGTGGACCGGTATTCGAACTTTCCCGAGCAGGTGAAAGCACTGCCCAAGGTGGGGGGCGGACTCGATCCGAACATCGAGAGCATTGTGGCGCTCAAGCCCGACGTGGTACTGCTGGCCACCTCGTCGCCGATGGCCCAACGGCTGGAGTCTCTCGGCCTGAAGGTGCTGGCGCTGGAGCCCAAGACCCATGCCGACGTGCGCCGCGTGTTGACGCTGTTGGGGCGGATGCTCGACGTGCCTGACGCGTTGCGTGTATGGAAGCAGATTGACGCCGGCGTCGACGACGCAGCCAAAGCTGTGCCGGCGGCCAGCCGCGGCCTTCGCATCTATTTCGAGGTGAACAACGCGCCTTATGCTGCCAGTGAATCGTCCTTCATTGGGGAAACGATGGCGCGGCTGGGCTTGCGCAACGTGGTGCCAGCGGCCCTGGGCCCATTCCCCAAGATCAACCCGGAGTTCGTCGTGCGGGCCAACCCGGACATCATCATGGTCGGCGACGCGGCGTTTGCCGGCATGGCGGATCGCCCGGGCTGGCGCAACATGCAGGCGATCCGCAACAACAAGGTCTGTGTGTTCAGCCCCGGGCAGTCCGACGTGATCGTGCGTCCGGGCCCACGCATGGCAGACGCCGCGCTCTACCTTGTGCGCTGCCTGCGCGACAAGGCGCCATGAGATCGGGTGCCGCATCGTCCCGGCGCAGCGGCGTGGTCGCCCTGGGCCTGGCGCTTTTGTCGGGCGGCCTGCTGCTGCTCGGCCTGTGTATCGGCAGCACCGGGTTGGAGAGTGTGCTGGCCATGCTGGATGACCCCAATGCGCGCCAGATCGTCACCGATATACGGGCCCCGCGCGCGCTCGGAGCCTGGCTGGCAGGCGCCTTGCTGGGCCTGGCCGGGGCGGTTGCACAGGGGCTTTTCCGCAACCCGTTGGCCGACCCGTTTCTGCTTGGCAGTGCGTCCGGCGCATCGCTGGGCGTGGCGGTGGCCCTGTTGCTGAGCGGCAGTACCCCGTTCGCGGTCGGCTGGGCTGTGCGCCTGGGTTTTTCCGGCGCGGCTTTTGCGGGCGCGGTGCTGGCCGTGTTGTTGACGCTGGTGCTGGCGCGGGGTGTCGGCCATACCCTGCGTCTGCTGCTGGCCGGTGTGGTGGTGGGCGTGGTGCTGGGTGCACTCGGGCAACTGATCGCCATGCTGCAACCCGAGGTGTTGCTGGCGATGCAGGCTTTTGTGCTGGGGAGCACAAGTTTTGTGGGCTGGACGGCGTGCGCCGTGATGGCCATCGCCTGGGCGCTGTGCCTGCTGGTCAGCTGGGCGCTCAGCACGGTGCTGGACGCGCTGACGCTGGGTGAACACACGGCGGCGAGCCTCGGTCTGCCGCTGGCACGCATGCGCGGCGTGCTGATCATCGTGCTGGCGCTGGCCACCGGTACGGCCGTGGCCCAGACCGGGCTGATCGCTTTTGTCGGGTTGGCCGCGCCGCATCTGGTGCGCTCGGTGGTGAAAGTCTTGCACCGGCAGTTCCTGCTGCTGTCAAGCTTGATGGGCGGGGCCTTGCTGCTGGCGGCGGATGTGCTGGCGCGCTGGCTGGTGGCGCCCCAGGAGTTGCCGGTGGGGGTGCTGACGGCGGTGCTGGGCGGCGGTTATCTGCTCTGGCTGATGCACCGGCGCGCGGCGCGCGAGGGTGCATGGTGACGCGCGCAGCGCCCGAAACCACGGCGCACAGCGCCATCCGCCTGCGTGCGGTACGGGCCAGGCTGGGCCAGCGCGAGGTCCTGCATGGCATTGATCTGGACATCAGGCAAGGCAACTGGACCAGCATCGTCGGCCCCAACGGTGCCGGCAAGTCAACACTGCTCAAGGTCATCGCACAGTTGCTGCCTTGCCAGGGCGAGGTGGTTCTGCTCGGGCAGGCCCTGGATGCCGTGCCCGGCCGGGAACGCGCGCGCCGCCTGGCCTGGCTCGGGCAGAGCGAGCCGGTCGGTGATGACCTGAGTGTGCTTGACGTCGCGATGCTGGGACGCCTGCCGCACCAGGCCTGGCTGGCGCCCCCGAGCGCGCATGACCGGCTGGTGGTGGAGCAGGCCTTGCGCTCCACCCAGGCCTGGGAATGGCGCGAGCGCAGCCTGGGCCAGTTGTCGGGTGGCGAGCGCCAGCGGGTGCTGCTCGCGCGCGCACTGGCGGTCGAGGCGGACGTGTTGTTGATGGATGAACCGCTGGCCAATCTGGATCCGCCACATCAGGCCGACTGGCTGGCGCTGGTGCGCGCCATCGCTGCGGCTGGCCGCACGGTGGTCAGTGTGCTGCATGAGCTGTCGGTGGCGCTGCAGGCGGATTCGGTCGTGGTGCTGCAGGCTGGGTGTGTGCTGCACCATGGCCCAAGCCAGGCGGCGGCGACACACAGGGCACTCGAACAGGTGTTTGACGGACGCATCCGGATGGCGGCCGTGCAGGGGCACTGGGTCGCTTTGCCGACACCCTGAAAACCGCAATGCAACTTGGAGAACTTTTGGCATGACCGCGTCTTGTGTCATGGTGTTGGGAACCAGCAGTGGCGCGGGCAAGAGCTGGCTGGCAACTGCCCTGTGCCGGCACTATGCGCGTAGGGGATTGCGGGTGGCGCCGTTCAAGGCCCAGAACATGAGCAACAACGCCAGGGTGGTGGAGCAGGGCGAGATCGGCAGTGCCCAGTATTTCCAGGCGCTGGCGGCGCGCGCCCAGCCGACGGTGGCGATGAACCCGGTGCTGCTCAAGCCCGAGCGTGATACCCACAGTCAGGTGGTGCTGCTCGGCCAGGTATCAGCCGCACTGTCGGCAATGCCATGGCGCGGCCGGTCCGAGCGGGTCTGGCCGGTGGTTGCGGAGGCGCTCGACGGCCTGCGCGCCAGCCATGACGTCGTCATCATTGAAGGCGCAGGGTCACCCGCCGAGATCAACCTGATGGAGAGCGACATCGTCAACCTGCGCGTGGCGTTGCATGCGCAGGCCCGATGCCTGCTGGTGACCGACATTGACCGGGGCGGCGCTTTTGCCCATCTGTATGGCACCTGGGCGCTGCTGCCGGACCAGGCGCGCAGCTTGATCCGGGGCTTTGTGCTGAACAAGTTTCGCGGTGACGCGTCGCTGCTGGCGCCCGCGCCGCAGATGCTGCTGGAGCGCACCGGCATACCCACCGTGGCGACCTTGCCGATGTGGTGGGCACATGGC
>JANNDB010000466.1:0-2117 GCA_031387285.1 Betaproteobacteria bacterium
CCGGCGTCCGCTTCCCGACCCCCAGCGCCGCCCCCACGCTGAGCAGCAGCATCAGGGCCGCGCCAAAGTAGGTGGCTCCATACAGCCCGCGATCCATCAGGACACCGAACAGCACGGGCGCCAGCGCGAATCCCACGTCCAGGCCCGAATAGACCAGCCCGTACACCCGCCCGGTGGCGCCTTTGGGCGTGGCCTTCTTGATCATCATGTCGCGCGACGGGCCACCGATCCCGATGGCAAACCCGGTGGCCGCCAGCACTACCATGGTGCCGGTGCCGCCAAAAAGAGCCGTGCCGCACAGCGCGAGCAGCACCGCCGCGGCCGACATGCAGGTCGCCACCACCTTGTCGCTGTTCGGCTGGCGTGCCGCCACCACCCCGCCGACCAGCATGCCGACGGCGCCACACAGGCTGTAGGCCGTGAGTGTCATCGTGGCGGCCTCGAAACTTACGTCGTGCATGGCCTTGAGCAGCGACACGGCGAAGCTCTGCACCATCGCAAAGGTCATGGTCGAGAGCAGAAAGAAGCCGAAGCACCACCAGACCACCGGCAGCTTCATGAACGCCATGCCGTGCTCGGCCCCCGCGTCGGTGCGCCGGGCGACCACAGTGGTGTGCAGCTTGTCGCGCTGTACCAGCAGCAACAGCAGGATTGCCGCATACAAGGCTGCTGCCGCGAAATAGGCAACACGCCACGTGTACAGGGAAGTCAGTGTCGCGAAGAACAGCGGCGCTGCTGCCCAGCCCAGGTTCCCGGTCAGGCCGTGCACACTGAAGGCATAGCCCAGCCGGCCTGGCGAGACACGCTGGTTCATGATGGTGAAGTCGACCGGGTGGAACGGTGAATTGCCAAAACCGGCCAGGGCGGCAACCAGCAACAGCATGGCATAACTGGTCGACACCGCAGCGGCAAGGCAGGCCAGCACAAAAATCGCCAGCGACCCGAACAACACGGGCCGGGCGCCCCAGCGGTCCACCAGAAAGCCGCCACTGGCCAGGCCCAGGCCGGATACCACAAAAAAGACGGTCATCATCAGGCCGAGCTGCGAAAAGCTCAGGCCGAATTCCTTCATGAAGACCGGGAACATCAGCGGCAACAGCAGATGCGAAAAGTGCGAGCTGGCATGGGCCAGCCCGACCAGCCCGATGATGGATGCGTCCTGCCGTATCGGAACAGGAGTGTCGGCAGCCAGCGTGGCAGTGTTCATGCAGTGATGGTAATGGATGGCACACTATGCCGATGGTGGCGCCCGTTGCAACTTCAGTGCCCCGGATGCCGCGCGGCATCTGGCTGCTGGGGTTTGTCAGCCTGCTCATGGACATCTCCTCCGAGATGGTGCACAGCCTGCTGCCGATGTTCATGGTCACGAGCCTGGGCGCGAGCGTGTTGCTGGTCGGCCTGATCGAGGGGCTGGCGGAAGCCACGGCCCTGGTGGTGAAGGTTTTTTCCGGCGCACTCAGCGACTACCTGGGCAAACGCAAGGGGCTTGCGCTGCTCGGTTATGCGATGGGCGCGCTCAGCAAGCCCCTGTTCGCCTTGGCGCCCGGAGTCGGACTGGTCGTCACGGCGCGGCTGGTCGATCGGCTGGGAAAGGGTATTCGCGGCGCACCACGCGACGCGCTGGTGGCAGACCTTGCGCCCAAGGAGCTGCGAGGCGCCG
Organism: Betaproteobacteria bacterium; assembly: GCA_031387285.1. Taxonomy (GTDB): domain Bacteria; phylum Pseudomonadota; class Gammaproteobacteria; order Burkholderiales; family Burkholderiaceae_C; genus CAISIP01. The sequence goes on from JANNDB010000466.1 coordinate 1,661, forward strand.
CATTCGGGCTGCGCCAGTCGCTCGACACCGTGGGCGCGTTCCTGGGGCCGCTGATCGCCGTGGGCCTGATGCTGCTGTGGGCCAACGATTTCCGCGCCGTGTTCTGGGTGGCCACCATTCCGGGCGCGTTGGCCGTTGGCCTGTTGTGGCTGGGATTGCGCGAACCGCCTGCATCGCCTGGCGCACGGCGGGACAACCCGATCCGGCGCGAGCGGCTGCGCCAACTCGGGCCGGCGTATTGGTGGGTGGTACTGCTGGGCGCAGCCTTCACCATGGCGCGCTTCAGCGAGGCGTTTCTGGTGCTGCGCGCACAGCAGTCGGGCGTCGCCATGGCCCTCGTGCCCCTGGTGATGGTGGCGATGAACCTGGTGTACGCCGCCTCGGCTTATCCCTTCGGCAAGCTGTCTGACCGCATGCCTCACGGCGCCTTGCTGGCGATGGGACTCGTCGTGCTGAT
>JANNDB010001080.1:0-3008 GCA_031387285.1 Betaproteobacteria bacterium
GGCTGAACGCCTCGCTCGAAGGCCGAACGACGGACAAGGCAGGGCGTGCCGGAGTAGTGTTCGCGCTGTTCCCTGCGTTCATGGCCTCACCACGCCCTTCTTGATCAGGATGTTGCCGTAGATGCGTGTCTCGCCGGTGGCGACCACCGCAAACGCGGCGGCAGCGCGGGCGTAAAAGGCATGCCGATCGAGGCCTTCGGAGGCACGTTCACGGTGCCGCGCCAGAACGGTGTCGAACTCGGCCACCACCTGCGGAACCAACCCCGCGTCCCCCACCACCTGCATGGTCAGGGCCGCATGGTCGACAAAGTCGTCCAGTGGCAGCAGATCCAGAATGGCGTCGAGCATGGCGGGCGCTGGAATGCCCGGACAGCGAACCAGCCTGCGCGCGTGGGTTGCCGCCGGAAAGTTGGCGTCCGCCACTACCAGCTCATCCCCATGGCCCATGCTCGCGAGCACGTGCAACAGGTCGGGCGACAATAGCGGCGAGATTCCCTTGAGCATGGCGAAAAGTCTCAGGCCGTTCAACCGCCTGCGCCAGGCGGATTAGACTGATTGCCAACTGACATGTTAGTGAGCTTATCAATGGCTCGCGGCCGCGTCAAGTTGACGCAGGCTGCCACAGACCCTGGCGCCGATATTTCCGGCCAAGGCTCCGAGCGTGGCGTGTAGCCTGTGTATATTCATCGCCACTTGTCGTGTAATCGTGATCGCTTTGCGCCCGCTTGTCTTTCCACCCCTCAACGAAGGCCTGGCGCTCGGACTGGGCGGCGCCGCGCTCGGCAACCTGTATACGCGTATGACCGATCAGGACGCACGGCTTGTACTTGAAGACGCGCTGGCGTCAGGCTGCCGCAGTATTGACACCGCACCGCACTACGGTAACGGGCTTAGCGAACAGCGCATGGGGCAGGTCCTGCGCGGAGTGCCGCGTAACAGTTTTGTCCTCTCCAGCAAGGTCGGGCGGCTGTTGCTCCCACAGGCGGATGCGCCGCGCGACCAGAACGGGTATGTCGATGTGCTGCCCTTCGCACAACGCTGGGACTACTCGGCAGCCGGCGTGCGACGCAGCGTCGAGGACAGCCTGCAGCGCATGGGCCTGGCCCGGCTCGACGTTGCCTACGTCCATGATTGCGATGCCATCACGCACGGCGCCGCCTACCCGCAGGTGTTGCGCCAGGTCATCGACGAAGCGCTGCCGGCGCTGCGCCGGATGCAGTCCGAAGGAATGGTGGGGCATGTCGGGCTTGGCGTGAACGATGTGCAGGTATGCCTGGACGTTCTGGATGGCGCCGACCTTGACTGCCTGCTGCTCGCGGGCCGCTACAGCCTGCTGGACCAGTCTGCGCTGACCGGCTTGTTGCCGCGCTGCCTTGCGCGTGGCGTACATATTGCCCTGGGAGGCGTGTTCAACTCCGGCATCCTGGCGACGGGCGTGCGCGCGGGCGGCCCGCTGCGCTTCAACTATGGGCCAGCCGCTCAACCCTGGGTGGAGCGTGTGGCAGCCATCGAAGGCCTATGCGAGCGCCATGCAGTGCCGTTGCGGGCGGCGGCCTTGCAGTTTTCGTTGGCCCATCCGGCCATAGACATCGTCATGCTGGGCGCGCAGTCGGTGTGGCAATGGCAGGACGGACTGGCCATGATGCGCCATACCATCGCTTCCGCGTTCTGGGCCGATCTGCGCTCGGCCGGGCTGCTTGACCCCCAGGCGCCCACACCGTGACCGCATCCGCCCATCGTATTTGGCCGGACTTGGTACGATGGCGTAAATTCAACGAGGTGGCACCATGAACGCTCCGCTGCACAGGGAAGTCCCCAACGCCCTACTGAACGACGCGCAGGCGCTGGACAACGCCGGTGCGCGCTGGGACGGCGATATCGTCAGCCAGTTGACGCGCTACATCACCATCCCCGCGAAGTCACCCGGCTTTGACGCCCAGTGGGCCGCCAACGGCCATATTGAAGCCGTGCTCTGCAACACGGCCCAGTGGATCGAGGACCAGAACGTCCCTGGCCTGCGGCTCGAAGTGATTCGCATGGCCGGCCGCACGCCCCTGCTGTTCTTCGAGGTCGAGGCAACCCGTCCTGCCTCCACCCAGACGGTACTGATGTATGGCCACCTGGACAAGCAGCCGGAATTCAATGGCTGGCGCAAGGATCTGGGCCCTTGGACGCCGAAATACGAAAATGGCAAGTTGTATGGTCGCGGCGCCGCGGACGATGGGTACGCCGCCTATGCCAGCATTGCCGCGATTCAGGCGCTCAAGGCGCAACGGGTACCCCATCCGCGCATCGTCGGGATCGTGGAGACCTGCGAAGAGAGTGGGTCCTACGATCTGCTCCCCTATATAGACGCTCTGCGGCCACGGCTGGGTGATGTGGCCCTGGTGATCTGCCTGGATTCCGGCGCCGGCAACTATGACCAGCTCTGGCTGACCACCAGCCTGCGTGGCATGGTCAGTGGAACCCTCAGGATCGATGTACTGACCGAAGGTGTGCACTCGGGTGATGCGTCCGGTCTGGTGCCGTCGAGCTTTCGCATCATGCGCCAGGTGCTCGACCGCCTGGAGGACAGCGCCACCGGGCGCCTGTTGCCGGCCAGCTTTCACTGCGAGGTACCAGCCGAACGGCTGGCCCAGGCGCGCGCCACGGCGGCTATCTTGGGAGACGATGTCACCCGTCGCTTTCCCTGGGCGCACTATGACTGCGATGGCGCCAATACGGTCGTCCTCCCCACCACCGCCGACCCGGTGCAGGCCTTGCTGAACCGCACCTGGATTCCGACCCTTAGCGTGACCGGCGCGGAAGGTTTCCCCGCATTGTCCGACGCTGGCAACGTGTTGCGTCCCTACACGGCGTTCAAGCTCAGTCTGCGCCTGCCACCGCTGGTGGACGCGGCAAAAGCGGTGCAGGAGATGAAGGCCCTGCTGGAAGACAACGCGCCCTACCAGGCCCGCGTTACCTTCGACAGCAAAGGGGGTGCCACCGGCTGGAATGCGCCGACCACC
>JANNDB010001087.1:0-9403 GCA_031387285.1 Betaproteobacteria bacterium
GGATCATGTTTTCGGTCGCCAATAGCGGGACCAAGGAAAATATCCAGATCGACCGGAAATAGCCGGCAGGCCTGAGCCTGGCGCGATTCCGTCCCAAGGGACAATAGCGCCCATGAAAGCTCCCCCGCGCCTGCAGTCGCTGATTGAAGAAGGTCTGATCGATTCGGTGGTCCGCCAGCTCATGAGCGGCAAGGAGGCGATGGTGTTCGTGGTGCGCTGCGGTGCGGACACCCGTTGCGCCAAGATCTACAAGGAAGCCACGCAACGCAGCTTTCGCCAGGCTGTGGACTACACCGAAAACCGCAAGGTCAAGAATTCGCGCTCCGCGCGCGCCATGGCCAAGGGCTCGCGCTTTGGGCGCCAGCAGCAGGAAGCCGCCTGGCAGAGCGCCGAGGTGGATGCCTTGTACCGCCTGGCTGACGCAGGCGTGCGAGTGCCCAGGCCGTACAACTTCCACGAAGGTGTATTGCTGATGGAGCTGGTCTGCGACGCGAACGGCGATGCGGCGCCGCGCCTGAACGACGTGGAGCTGTCGCACGATCATGCGCTGGCGCACCATGCGACGCTGCTGGTCGAAGTCGTGCGCATGTTGTGCGCCGGCATCGTGCACGGCGATCTGTCGGAGTTCAACATCCTGCTGGCAGCGGACGGGCCGGTCATCATCGACCTGCCCCAGGCGGTCGATGCGGCGGGCAACAACCACGCGCAGCGCATGTTGCTGCGCGACGTGAACAATCTGCGTGACTTCTTCGGGCGGTTTGCCCCCGAGTTGTTGCCAACACGTTTTGGCGCCGAGATCTGGGACCTGTACCAACGCGGCCTGCTGCAACCGACCACCGTGCTGACGGGCCGGTTCGCGGAAAAGGCCACACCGGTCAACATGGGCGGCGTCATGCGCGAAATCGACGACGCCCGCGCCGAGGAAGCCGCGCGGCGCCTGCGCATGCAGGTCGCGCGCTGAGCCGGGAGCGCAGCAATCAACCCTTCAGGAGCATGCAATGAAAGTTGGAGTCCCACGGGAAATAAAGATTCAGGAATACCGGGTCGGGTTGACGCCAGCGGCGGTGCGCGAGTATGTGGCCGCGGGCCATGACGTTCTTATCGAGACCGGCGCCGGGCTTGGCATTGGTGCGGGTGATGCTGCCTATGCAGCGGTCGGCGCACGGATCGTCGATGCCGCACAAGAGGTGTTTGCCACGGTCGACATGATCGTCAAGGTCAAGGAGCCGCAGGAGCGCGAGTGGAAGATGCTGCGTGAGGGGCAAATCCTTTTCACCTTCCTGCATCTGGCGCCCGACCGGGCGCAGACGCTCGGTCTGCTCGAATCGGGCTGTCTGGCCATCGCCTATGAAACCGTGACCGACCGGGCCGGCGGACTGCCCCTGCTCGCGCCCATGAGCGAGGTCGCCGGACGGCTGGCGATCGAGGCGGCCGCGTTCTCCCTGCGCAAGCCCGCCGGTGGCAAGGGCCTGCTGCTGGGTGGCGTCCCGGGTGTGGCGCCGGCGCGCGTGGTGGTGATCGGCGGCGGGGTGGTGGGCACCCACGCGGCGCGCATGGCGCTGGGCCTGGGCGCCGAGGTGACGATCCTGGACCGATCGCTGCCGCGTCTGCGGCTGCTCGACGAAATGCTGCAGGGGCGCGCGCGCACCCGCTATTCAAGCCAGAGCAGCATCGAGGAGGAGGTGCTGGCGGCGGATGTGGTGATCGGGGCGGTGCTGATTCCGGGGGCCAGCGCGCCCAAGGTGGTGCCCAGGGCGATGCTCCAGGCGATGCGGCCGCTCAGCGTGCTGGTGGACGTGGCCATCGACCAGGGCGGGTGCTTCGAGACATCGCGCGCCACCACACACGATGCGCCCACCTACTTGGTCGACGACATCATCCACTACTGCGTCGCCAACATGCCCGGCGCGGTGCCGGCCACGTCAAGCCATGCCTTGAACCACGCGACCCTGCCTTTCGGTCTGGCGCTTGCCGCAGGTGGAAAACAGGCGTTGATGGCCGATCCGCATCTGAGACACGGACTGAACGTCTATCGTGGGCAGATCACCTGCAATCCGGTTGCGCAAGCGCTGGGGCTTACAGCCGTTGCCGCTGAGACGGCGCTGGGTATGGGTGCTGCACGCTGACGACTAGCGAAGACGGATATCGCCAAACAGACCCAGGCATCCGATCACGATCAGATAGATCGCAACGATGTAGTTCAGCAGTCGGGGCATGACCAGGATCAGAACACCGGCGATCAACGAGACCAGGGGGGTGAGGCTCAGATGCATGGGGAGCTCCTTTTTGTTGCTTGTGCCCAGGCAGTGTTTTACCCATCATGCATGGGGTCTGTGCGCAACCGCACACGGCAACGCCAGTCAGACCGGGCCTGGAGCCAAACCGTCCGCGATGTGACCGCCGCGCTCAGGCGTCGCGCACGTCGGCCACCGGCTGCGCGCCGAAGTCGGCGCGCGCGAGGTAGGCCAGCACACGGCGCGCGGCGTCGGCCGGCGTGGCGAGCGAGCCGGTCTCCTTCATGCGCACAAAATTTTCGCGCTCGGGGAAACGCTCCGGATCCCCGGCGCGCAGTTCAGTCTGCATGTCGGTGTCGATGATGCCGGGCGCCAGCGAAACGATGCCTGCCGCGTTGGCGCGGCCGGCCTGCTCGAGCGCCACGCAGCGGCTGAAGTGGTCCATGCCGGCCTTGGCGGCGCAATACAGCGCGCCGCCCGCCATCGGGCGCCGGCCCAGGCCAGAGGAGATGTTGAGCACCTTGCGCGGAACCATCCACTGATTGGTGGCGGCCAGGAAGGCCGCCGTCAGCTGCATCGGCGCTTCCAGGTCGACACGCAGGGCCGTGGCGATAGCCGATGCACCACAGACGTCCAGCGGGCCGGTGCCGCCGACGACACCGGCGTTGTTGATGAGGGTGGCGCTGGCGATCTGTCCCGCATCCAACCCCTCAAGCCAGGCGCGCAGCCGCGTCGCAACAGGGGCCGGATCGGCGAGGTCGGCCGGCCATTGCGTCAGGCGGGCGCCGCGTTCGCGCGCCAGGGTGTCGAGCAACTCCGTCCGCCCACGGGAAATGCACAAGACCAGCGCGTCGGCATGGCAAAGTTGCTCGGCCATCGCGCGGCCCATTCCGCGCGACGCGCCGGTGAGGATGGTGAGGTGTTGCATGGGGAGCTCCTTCACGCGGATTGTGACCTCATCCGACATGGAAAAAGCACTGTTGATGGCATCGACCCCGGCTGGAGGCGTGCGCCGGAATCAAGGACAATGATGGCATGCCACTGCAACGCGTCGTCCACAAGATCCCACTCCACCCCACCGGGAAAGCTGGGTCCGGCGATCTGCCGTACTGGCTGACGCAAACGATGCAGGCACGCCTCGCGGCGGTGGAGATTTTGCGGCAGCAGAGCCCCGGATACGATGCTCAATCAAGACTTCAAAGAGTTTGCCGAGTTACTCAACTCAAATCGGGTTGATTACCTGATCGTCGGTGGATACGCGTTGGCGGCCTACGGGCACCCGCGCTTTACCGGCGACCTTGATTTCTGGGTGGGCACCGATGCGGCTAACGCTCAACGCCTGCTCAACGCGCTCGAACAGTTCGGGTTTGGCGGCCTGCAGCTCAGCCTGGACGACTTTACGCGGCCGAACCGGGTCGTTCAATTGGGTTACCCGCCCTGCAGAATTGATTTGCTCACCAGCATCGACGGCGTGGAATTCGCGAGCTGCCACTCCCGCCGCCTGGAGATTGCGGTCGACGGGCTGAACCTCGCATTCATCGGGCTCGATGACTTCCGGACCAACAAGCGCGCAGTCGGCCGCCACAAGGACCTGGCCGACATCGATCTGCTCGGAGGAGACCCCGCCGCCGAATCCTGAACTGCCAATGACCCTCATTCCCCTCATCCTCATTCCCGGCCTCATGTGCGACGCCGTGGTCTGGACACCCCTGCTCCCCACACTGTCCGGCCACGCCACCTGCCAGATCGCCGATCACGGCAACGCGGACAGCCTCACGCGCATGGCGCAGCAGGTGATGGATACGGCGCCACCACGCTTTGCGGTCGCCGGCCATTCCATGGGTGGCCGGGTTGCGATGGAAGTCGTGCGGCTGGCGCCCGAGCGCGTGACGCGGCTGGCGCTGCTCGACACCGGCTACCAGGGGCGCGCGAGCGGCGCGGCGGGTGAGGAAGAAGCCGCCAAGCGTTACGCACTGCTCGACATTGCGCACAAGCGGGGTGTGCGCGCCATGGCCACCGAATGGGTGCAGGGCATGGTCGAACCGGCGCGGCTGGGCGACAAGGCCTTGATCGAGTCCATCGTCGCAATGTTCGAACGCAAGAGCGCCGACGTCTTCGCGCAGCAGATCACCGCGCTGCTGGGGCGGCCTGACGCCACGCCGGTGCTGCGCGCGGTGCGGGTGCCGACGCTGGTGTTGTGTGGCCGCGCCGACAGCTGGTCACCTGTGGCGCAACACGAACAGATTGCCGGGCTGGTGCCGGGCTCGCAACTGCGAGTGGTCGATGACGCAGGACATATGTGCACGATGGAACGGCCCGAGGCAGTGGCGCAGGCACTGCTGGACTGGCTGCGCCCGCCCGCGGCCTGAAGCCGCAATCGCTTCTCAGACGATCAGCGGATCCTCAGCCATCGCCTCCAGCTGTTCCTCTAGCATCAGCACCTGCCCTTTCCAGTAATCGCCGGAGCCGAACCACGGAAAGTTGATCGGGAAGATCGGATCGTCCCAGCGGCGCGCGAGCCAGGCGCTGTAATGGATCAGGCGCAAGGTACGCAGCGGCTCGATCAGGGCCAGCTCGCGCCGGTCGAATTCGCGGAACTGCTCGTATCCGTCGACCAGCGCACCGAGCTGGTGGCTGCGCTGGCGCCGGTCGCCGCTCAGCAGCATCCACAGGTCCTGCACCGCCGGCCCGGTGCGGGCGTCGTCCAGGTCCACGAAATGCGGGCCTGGACCGGCGGCGGCCGGCACATCCACCGGGGTCCACAGGATGTTGCCGGGGTGGCAGTCGCCGTGCAGGCGCAGGCTGCGGATGCCGTCTTCACCGGACCCGCCACCCGCGAGGATCGGGTGGCCCGCAATCACGTCGAGGGCTTCTTGCGCGAGCTTGGCCCACGCCGATTGCACGTCCAGCGGCACCCGCTCGTGGCCGAGCAACCAGTCGCGCGGCTCGAGGCCGAAGGTCTGGACGTTCAGTGCCGGGCGCGCCGCAAAGGGCTTGGCCGCACCCACCGTGTGGATACGCGCCAGAAAACGACCTATCCACTCCAGCACTTCGGTGTTGTCAAGTTCCGGCGCGCGCCCGCCGCGGCGCGGGCTGACGCTGAACGCAAAACCTTCGAACTGGTGCAAGGTGGCGCCGCGCAACAACAGGGGGCCGACTGCTGGAACCTCGGCCACCATCAGCTCCAGCGAAAATGCGTGTTCCTCCAGAATTTGCGCCTCGCTCCAGCGCCCGGGGCGATAGAACTTGGTCACGACCGCGCTGCCGTCTTCCAGTTGCACCTGATAGACGCGGTTCTCATACGAGGACAATGCAGTCAGGCGACCGTCACCGCGCAGCCCGACCGTCTCCAGCGCGTCGAGTACCCGGTCCGGCGTCAGGGTTTCGAAGGGATGGGGGCTGGTGGATTCGGTTGCAGTTGACGCCATCGGGACATTGTCGGGTGAAACCCGCGTAACGCCGCTTGCCAACAGGGGGCCGATGACGTAACATAAGTTCAACTAAGAAAGTAAACGGAGACAAAATCGATGCCTGCGGCTGTTGGCGCGGACAACCCCTTGCTGGGCACCTGGCACCTTGTGCGCTGGGAGATCACCTATGGCGATGGCCGCGCGGCCACGTTGCCCTATGGGGCCGAAGCGACCGGGTTGATCTGTTACACCGGCGACGGCACGATGAGCGCCTGCATCGCCCGCGGCGGGCGTACGCGCTTGTCCAGTGACAGCATGCGCAGCGCCCCGGTGGCCGAGCGGCTAGCCGCATTCGAGAGCTTTCATCAATACGCCGGGCCTTATGCCATTCAGGGTGAACCCGGCCAGCAGCAGGTAGTGCACACCGTGACGCATTCCTTGAACCCCAATTTCGTCGGCACCCGGCAAGTGCGCAACATGGCCTTCGCCGCTGATGGCCTACTCACGCTCTCGGCTTCCGACACTGTGCCCGGCACCAGCACGGCGCGCCACCACAGCCTGGTATGGCGCAGGGCAAAGGACGCACGATGAGCCCGTTAGAACGCCACCGTGCCCGGTTCGAAGGCGCGCAGGCCGCGTGCCGGGAGCGCTTTTGCTGGAGCCCGTTCCCCGAGCTGCCGAACAAGTACCCCGACGCGGCCGCCGCGCAGGCAAAAGGGCTGGCCGCATTCAACGCCCATCTTGGTGGTGGGGCAACCAGCGCCTTTGTGCTGGACCAGCCCGGCGCCGTGGGCCTGCTGGGCGAAGAAGTCTCGCCCTACACCCAGGCGCCATTGGGCATCCAGTATCCGCAGGCTGACGTGGACCAGTTGTATACCGCTGCCGCAGGCGCGATTCCCGCCTGGTCGGCAGCCGCTATCGAAACCCGCATCGGTGTGCTGATGGAAGCGGTCGACACAATCTACCGGGACCACCTGTTCGAGATCGTCCATGCGGTCATGCATACGGCCGGGCAAAGCTTCAACATGGCCTACGCCGGCTCCGGCGTGAACGCGCTGGACCGCGCGATCGAAGCGCTGGTGTACGCCGATCAGGCCATGCGCTCCGTTGCGCCCACGGCGCGTTGGGAGCGCCAATTCGGTCCCTCGGCCATTGCGCTGGAAAAGACCTACCGGCTGATCCCGCGCGGGGTGGCCGTGTGTTTCTCCTGCGCCAGCTTCCCCACCTGGAACGCCTGGCCGTCGATAATGGCCAGTCTGGCCACCGGCAACGCAGTGATCGTCAAGCCGCATCCCGCTACGGTGCTGCCGATGGCCATTACGGTGCGGGTATTGCGCCAGGTGCTGGCAGCTGCGGGCTTTGACGCCAATCTGGTCACGCTGGCGCTGGACAGCAGCGCCGAGCCGATCGGCAAGGTGCTGGTCAAACACCCGAAGACGGCGATGGTGGACTTCACCGGAAGTGTGCGTTTTGGTCAGTGGGTGGAGCGCAACGCGCATCCGGCGCTGAGTTTTACCGAGACGGCCGGCTGCAATACCGTGGTGCTCGATTCGGTGGATGATCTGGACGCCGTACTGCGCAGCCTTGCCACCACCTTGTGCATGTTCAGTGCCCAGATGTGTACCAGCCCGCAGAATATCTACGTGCCGGCGGCCGGTGTGCGGACACCGCAGGGCATGGTGCCGCTGCCAGAAGTGGCCGAGCGGCTGGCGCAGGCGGTGGCCGCCCTGACGGGCGACCCGAAAAAGGCCGCCATGATCCTGGCAACCATACAGTCCGACCAGACCCTGGCGCTGTTGCAGGCCCTGCAGGCCGAAGGTGAAAAACGCGCTCGCGTGCTGCTGCAACCCCGCAGTTACACACACCCCGACTTCCCGCAGGCCCGAACCAGCACCCCGCTCATGTTGCAGGTCGGAAAGACCGAGCGCGATATGTATGGCGAGGAGCGTTTCGGACCGGTCAGCTTCGTGATCGCCTGCGACGACACGGCAGACGCCTTGCACCAGGCCAGCACCGACGTGCGCGAATTCGGTGGCCTGACCGCCTTCCTGTACTCGACCAGTGAAGACACCATCGCACGCGCCGAGGAGGCGTACGCCCGCGCCGGAGCGCAGCTCACGATCAACCTGACCGGCGCCATGCCGCTGAACTTCGCGGCCGCCTACAGCGATTACCACGTCACCGGCCTGAACCCGGCGGGCAACGCCGCGCTCACCAACCTGGCCTTTGTCGCCAGCCGTTTTTGCGTGACCCAGTCGCGCCGGCCGGTTGCGCCAGCGGCCTGAACGTCTCACCTATTCTTGCAAGGAGCACTCCATGGGTATCAATGAAATTCCAGTCCTCTCCGGCGGTTTTGCACCTGTCGAAAAGGAAATCTCGATTCCGCTGACGGATATCGAAGGCGAAGTGCCGAAGAACCTCAACGGCGTGTATGTGCGCAACGGCCCGAACCGCAAGTTCGAGGCGCCCGGGCGCTACCACTGGTTCGATGGCGATGGCATGCTGCATGCCGTGCGGTTTGACCACGGCAAGGTGAGTTACCAGAACCGCTGGGTGCAGACGGACAGCCTGCGTGAGGAAGTGCAGGCCGGCGCCGCGTTGTGGCAAGGCATCAAGGACCCGCCGCGCAAGGACTGTCCCGACATGCCGGTGAAGAACACCTCGAACACCGATGTAAAGTATTTCGCCGGCAACCTGATCTCCATGTGGTACCTGGGAGGCGCCGTCTACCAGGTGCGGCCCCATGACCTGTCCACCATCGGCAAACTCGAACTCGACGAGCGCCTCAAGGGCCTGCCGATCTCGGCGCACTCCAAGGTGGACGAGCGCACCGGCGAATTCCTGTTCTTCGCCTACGGCAAGAAGGCGCCCTACATGCATTACGGCGTGATGGACCGCTTTGGAAAGCTGCAGACCTTCATGCCGGTGCAGTTGCCCGGGCCGCGCCTGCCGCACGACATGGCGATCACGCCCAACTACACCATCCTGCACGATCTGCCGCTGTTCTACGACATGGACGCGTTTGCAGCCGGGCGCCACAAGCTGAAGTTCCACCACACCCTGCCTTCGCGTTTTGCGGTCGTGCCGCGCCACGGCACGCCGGAGCAGATCCGCTGGTTCGAAGCCAAGCCGGCCTACATGTACCACGTGTCGAACTCCTGGGAGGAAGACGACGGCCAGGGCGGCACCGAGATCGTGATGACCGGTACGCCATTCCGGCTGCCGCGCGACTGGCACGGCAACATCGAGGCCGACAAGTTCCCCAAGATGCCGGCGAACCTGGAGCATGACTTCCTGTTCTACGAGTGGCGCTTCAACCTGCGCACCGGCGAGACGAAGGAACGCGTCATCGACGACATCGTGAACCAGGAGTTCCCGGTCATCAACTCCTGGATGCAGGGCTACAAGACACGTTATTCATGGAACGTGCTGATGGCGCGCAGCAACCGCGCCGAAGACCCGCGCTTTTGCGGCTTTGCCAGGTACGACCTGCAAAACGACACTTGCACCACTTATCACGCGGGTGTCAACAAATGGTTTAGCGAAGCGCCGTTTGCGCCCAAAGACAACTGGAAGAACGAAGACGACGGCTACCTGGTCGGGTTCATGTGGGACGACACACAGCACGCCTCCTTTGTTTCGATCTTCGACGCCCGCGACATCACCAAGGGCCCGGTCTGCAAGATCCGCCTGCCGCAGCGCGTACCCAATGGTTTTCATGCCACCTGGGTCAGTGCCGAACGCCTGACACGCGGCTAC
>JANNDB010001099.1:0-5830 GCA_031387285.1 Betaproteobacteria bacterium
TGCGCCTACCATGATGGTCAGGGACGCGGCCTTGGCGCCTACTTCGCCGCCGGACACCGGCGCATCGAGGTAGTCGCAACCCAGCGCCTTGATCTTTTCGGCGAAGGCCTTGGTGGCAATCGGGTCGATCGAGCTGCAGTCCACCACGGTCTTGCCGGCGCAGAGGCCACTGGCCACGCCATTCGCGCCGAACAGCACTTTCTCCACGTCCGGCGTGTCGGGCAGCATCAGAAAAACGATGTCGGCCCGGCTGGCAACCTCCTGGGCGTTGCTGCAGGCTTGTGCGCCGGCGGCCAGCAGATCGGCGGGCACCTGGCTGCGGGTGTGCACGTGAAGCGTGTGGCCGGCGGCACGCAGGTGGCCTGCCATGGGCGCGCCCATGATGCCCAGGCCAATGAAGCCAAGGGTGAGAGGGGAGAGCTTGGCCATGGAATCCTCTGCGCTTTCAGCTTTTGAACGACTGCATCCAGCCCAGCCCGGCCAGTGTGGAGCTGGCCGGTTTGTATTCGGCGCCAATGAATCCCCGGTACCCGATCGCGTCAATATGCCGCAGCAGAAACGCGAAGTTGATTTCGCCAGTGCCGGGCTCGTTGCGTCCGGGTGTGTCCGCCAGCTGAATGTGGCCGATGCGGTGCAACTGGTTCTTCAGTGTGTTGGCCAGTTCGCCTTCCATGCGTTGCGCGTGGTAGATGTCGTACTGGATGTACAGGTTGTTGCTGCCCACCGCGTCCTGAATGGCGGCAGCCTGGGCTGTGGTGTTGAGCAGGAAGCCGGGAATGTCGTAATGGTTGATGGGTTCCATCAGCAGCCTGAGCCCTGCGCGCTGGAGTTCGGCTGCGGCGTAGCGCAGGTTGCTGATGAAGCATTCCGTTGCCGCTTCGCGGCTCAGGCCGGCGGGTACCTTGCCGGCCAGGCAGTTGAGTTGCGGGCAGCCTTGCGCCGTGGCGTACCGGATGCCGTCGGCCACGCTGGCGCGGAACTCGTCCACACGATCGGGGAGGCAGGCCATGCCGCGTTCACCAGCCGCCGCATCGCCCGGCGGCAGGTTGTGCAGGACGAGCTGCAGCTGGCTGGCCTTGAGTGCCTGCGCCAGCGCCTGCGGCTCGAACTCGTAGGCAAACTGGTATTCCACCGCCTCAAAACCGGCGTCCCTGGCGGCCTGAAATCGGTCCATGAAAGGCAGCTCGGTAAATAACATGCTGATGTTGGCGGCGAAACGGGGCATGGCGATGTCCTGGTTGCTTGTTGATGGGTTTGCGGATGTCAGTCGAGCATGGCGACGATCGCCGTGGGCGCGTCCTGGCGGCTCGCGGCGAGCTCTTCGAACTCCACCACATTGTCGATCTCGGTTCCCATTGCAATATTCGTGACCCGCTCCAGGATTACCTCGATCACCACGGGCACCTGGAACTCGCGCATCCAGGCCTCGGCCTGGCGGATGGCGGGTGTTATCTCCTCCTGCCGGTGCACGCGGATCGCCTTGCAGCCCAGGCCTTCGACCACCTTCACATGGTCCACGCCGTAGCTGCGCACCTCCTGCTCCTGCGCGGTGTTGATATTGTCGAAGGCGAGCTGTACGCAGTAGTCCATCTCGAACCCGCGCTGGCTCTGGCGGATCAGGCCGAGATAGGAGTTGTTCACGACCATGTGGATGTAAGGGAGCTTGAACTGCGCGCCCACCGCCAGCTCCTCGATCATGAACTGGAAATCGTAGTCGCCCGAGAGCGCGACGATTTTGCGGGACGGGTCGGCAGCGCGCACCCCCAGTGCCGCGGGAATCGTCCAGCCCAGCGGCCCCGCCTGGCCGCAGTTGATCCAGTGCCGCGGCTTGTAGACGTGGAGGAACTGGGCCCCGGCAATTTGGGAAAGCCCGATGGTGCTCACGTAACACGCGTCTTCGCCAAAGGCGTTGTTCATGCACTGGTAAACCCGTTGCGGCTTCATCGGAACCGCCTCGTAGTTGGTCTTGCGCAGCAGCGTCCCCTTGCGCTGCTGGCACTCGGCCAGCCATGTATCGCGCTTTGCCAGCTTGCCGGCGGCTTGCCACTCGAGCGCCACTTCCACGAACAGTTGCAGCGCTGCCTTCGCGTCTGAAACGATGCCGTAATCGGGCGAGAACACGCGGCCGATCTGGGTGGGCTCGATGTCCACATGCACGAACTTGCGGCCTTTGCAATACACCTCCGGCGAGCCGGTGTGGCGGTTCGCCCAGCGGTTGCCGATGCCGAGCACGAAGTCGGAGGCCAGCATGGTGGCGTTGCCATACCGGTGGCTGGTCTGCAGCCCGCACATGCCGGCCATCAGCGGGTGGTTGTCGGGGATGCTGCCCCAGCCCATCAGGGTGGGTATCACCGGTATGCCGGTAATCTCGGCAAACTGCACCAGCAGGTCGCAGGCGTCGGCGTTGATGACGCCGCCACCCGACACGATGAGCGGGCGCTCGGCGGCGTTCAGCATCGTGAGCGCCTTTTCGATCTGGGCGCGGCTGGCGGCGGGCTTGTAGACCGGCAGCGATGTGTAGGTGTCCGGGTCAAACTCGATCTCTGCCATCTGCACATCGAACGGCAGGTCGACCAGCACCGGTCCGGGCCGCCCCGAGCGCATCAGGTGAAAGGCCTGCTGAAATGCACGTGGCACTTGCGCTGGCTCCAGCACGGTGGTGGCCCATTTGGTGACAGGTTTCACGATGGATGTGATGTCCACTGCCTGAAAGTCCTCCTTGTGCATGCGCGCGCGCGGCGCCTGCCCCGTGATGCACAGGATGGGAATCGAATCGGCCTGCGCCGAATACAGTCCGGTGACCATGTCGGTGCCAGCTGGTCCCGAAGTGCCGATACACACACCGATGTTGCCGGCGACGGCGCGCGTGTAGCCCTCGGCCATGTGGGACGCGCCCTCCACGTGGCGCGCCAGGATGTGCCCGATGCTGCCCTGCTTGCGCAGCGCCGCGTAGAGCGGGTTGATGGCCGCGCCCGGCACACCGAAGGCCTGCGTCACGCCTTCCTTTTCCAGCACCCAGACCGCTGCCTCGATTGCGCGCATCCGTGTCATCGTGGCACTCCTTGTGTTGTTTGCGAATGAATGACGCCACTGTAGGCAACACAGGGCATTTGCAGAAGACGCTGCCAGCCCATAACATCTATTCCGTGGTGGAATAAGCAAGGGGGGCAACATGGACCGTTTGATGGCGATGCAGGTGTTCGTACGGGTGGTGGAAACCGGCAGTTTTTCCAAGGCGGCGCAGGAGTTCGGCACCACGCAGCCGACCGTGACCAAGATGGTCTCTGCCACCGAAGCACGCCTCAAGGTGCGGCTGCTGAACCGCAATACACGGGGCGTGAGCGTCACCGAATCCGGCGCGTTGTATTTTGAGAAATGCAAGACCATCGCACGCGAGGCCGAAGAGGCGGAAAACATCGCCAGCCTGCGTCAGAACCAGACCCAGGGGTTGTTGCGTGTGGGTACCTCGGTGGCGTTCGGGCGGCGCGTCATCGTGCCGCTCGCGCTCGGCTTCATGGCGCAGCACCCGCAGGTGCAGCTCGACCTTAGTTTCGAAGACCGCTACACCGACCTGGTGGCGCAAGGCATCGATGTGGCGATCCGCATGGGCAAGCTGGCCGATTCGTCACTCGGCGCGCGCTTCCTTGGCGTCAATCCCTGGCTGGTCGTTGCCGCGCCGAAGTACTTGCGCAAACACGGCACACCGCGCACTGCCGCCGATCTGGCGAGCCACACCGCGCTGATTTACAGCAGTGTGCTAGGCGACGATATGTGGCGCGTGACAACACCGGCCGGTCTCACAATCAGCGTTCCGGTGTCCGGCCGGTTGCGTTCCAACAACCTCTCCGCCGTACTCGCCGCCACCCGCAACGGCCTCGGCCTGGCCGCCATGCCGCGCTACGTGGCCGCCGATTCATTGGCCAGCGGGCACGTGGTTGAAGTGCTGAAGGACCACGTGTTGCCGGAGCAGGAGATTCATGCTGTGTTCCCGTCGCCCAAGCTGGTTCCGGGCAAGGTCTCGGCCTTTGTGGCTTATCTGCAGGGGAACTTCGGGGTGCGGTGGTGGGAGATGTTGCCTAAGGCTTAGGTTTTATTGGTCAGCGCGGGGTGCGGCTTTTGGCGGGCCAATGAGGCCGGGGGGCCGCCTCAGCTCCGTGTCACCCGAAATGGGCTCCCGCCCATTTCTCCTTCTCTACCTGCGCTGAGGCGGCCCCCCGACCTCATTGGCAGGGAACGCGGTTGGCGACCGGCAACGGGAACATCTCTTGCGAGTGAACTCGCTCTTGTTTAAGGGGACGGCAGGGGTCGGCGGAGTTGTCGATACTGATATTCGCATACCTGCATCAGCTTTTGCGTGCAAGGTATTGATTTCACATCGCATTTCGACGATCCTCAAGCCATGTTATTCGCCGACCGCCAGATTTATCCCGTCGCTCGCGGGATACACCAATAGTTATGCAAATACATCGAGAGTTGTGATGTATGGAGCTTGAGTGGGACCCGCCGAAGGCTGCAGCCAACGTCCGCAAACATGGCGTGACGTTTGACGAGGCTGCGACGGTGTTCCTGGATGAACTTGCTGTGTCCGGCGCTGATCCGGATCATTCCGTGGGCGAGGCTCGGTACATCACGTTTGGCGCATCGAGTTTGGGTCGGTTGCTCGCGATCTCACACACGCACCGCTCAGGTGCCATACGCATCATCAGTGCACGGCGCGTTACACGCGCTGAAAGGAAGATCTATGAAGAAGGTTGAAGCAGAAATGCGCTCGGAGTACAAGCGCTCCGACTTCGCGAAATTGGAGCGCGGGAAGTTCTTCAAGGAAGCGTCCAAGGGAACATCTGTCGCTCTGATCGAGCCCAAGCTGGCGAAGGCGTTTCCTACGTCGGAAGCGGTCAACGAGGCACTTCGCGGCTTGCTCGCGCTGGCCGACGAGACAGCCCGCATAACAGGTCGCTCAAAGCGGACCACCCGCAAGCGGGCGGCCGTTTAGCGACAGCGTTGAACCCTCACGAAACACCTCGGTGCTACCATTGTTTTCATGATCGACTGGTCTACCTGCGCTGCTGTTGAGCAAGACCCCTCTCGTGTGAGCGGAGCTTGGGTTTTTCGCGGCACGCGTGTCCCCGTCGCTGCACTGTTTGAAAACCTGGAGGACGCAGCATCTGTCAACGACTTTGTGCAGTGGTTCCCCGGTGTCTCCGTGGGACAAGTACGAGCGGTGCTGGAGCACGCAGCCCGCAGCTCGACGGCAGTCGCTTAGGTGCGCATTCTCTTTGACCAAGGCACCCCGGCGCCGCTGCGCCACGCGCTGATCGGTCACACGGTTGAAACCGCATTCGAGCTTGGCTGGGCCACCCTGCAGAACGGCGCGCTGATTGCGGCGGCCGAAGACGCGGGACTTGAGGTGTTCATCACAACGGACAAGAACCTCAAGTATCAGCAAAATCCCGCGGCCCGTTCCATGGCCATAGTCGTTCTCTCCACCACGAGTTGGCCGCGCATTCAGCTTGCGCTGCCGGACGTAGTCGCAGCCGTTGAGAGTGCCGTGCCCGCAGGCTATTCGGAGGTCGTGGTCAAGTGAGGGTCAACTGGTCGGTCAACACGGCCACGCAGCAGAAGGAGGCCGCTTCGCGGCTCTTGGTGCGTGCCGGTCACCGCCAGCGTTGAGGCTGTAGATAAACCTCCCCGAGCCGACCATACCGGTCGACCGCGGTCATGCCAGAAACGTTCCACTTGGATCACAACGAATCTGCAAGGCCATGCCCCGAGCGCCCCACCGACCTGTCTGCGAACCAGTTCGGCGCGCGCGTCAGGCGCGCCAACCAAG
>JANNDB010000002.1:0-5197 GCA_031387285.1 Betaproteobacteria bacterium
CGCATCTGCTGCAGCTTGAGCGCCTCGAGGCCTGGCTCGAGCCACAGGTTGCGGAATTCCTCGGGGTCTTCAGCATGGTCAAACAACTCGGCAATCGAATGCCCGTGGTAGAGGATGCTCTTGTAGCGACCGTCGAACACCATGGACGCATGGGTGTGGTCGGGATGGCCGCCCATGGCATCGCGGTATTCGCACACCACCGCGCTCTTGTGGACGCCGGCATCCACCTTTCCACTTAACAGCGGCAGCAGCGACTTGCCCTGCATCACCGTAGGCACGTCGAATCCACAGGCGTCCATCAAGGTGGGCGCAACGTCCACTGTCTCGACCAGCGCGTCGCTGCGCAAGCCGGCTTTGAACTGTCCCGGCCAGGACATCACCAGCGGCACCCGCACAAGGCCGTCGAAGAAGCGGCAGCCCTTGAGGATCAGCCCGTGGTCGCCCAGCATTTCGCCGTGGTCACTCATGTAGACAACGATGG
Source organism: Betaproteobacteria bacterium (assembly GCA_031387285.1). Taxonomy (GTDB): domain Bacteria; phylum Pseudomonadota; class Gammaproteobacteria; order Burkholderiales; family Burkholderiaceae_C; genus CAISIP01. The sequence goes on from JANNDB010000002.1 coordinate 482, forward strand.
TGTTCTCGAGCTGGCCGGTATCGCGCAGCGTCTGCATGATGCGCGCGAACTGGTCATTGATCTGCTCGATCATGGCGTAGTAGTTGGCCTTGACGTCGAGTGCGTCGTATTCGTTGCGCGCCGAAGCAATCGCGTCATGACCGCCCTCGGCCGACACCGCAACGATCTTCTTGCGCACGCGCGGGTCGTCGGCCGCCTTGGTCTGCTGGTCGATCGCGACGAAGGCCTTCTGGCGTTCGATGTCGGAATCGCGAAAGCGCGGCAGCGGCAGCGTCGCCGGGTCGTAGCGCGACAGATACTCCGGCGGCGCATCGAACGGCCCGTGCGGGTCGAACGGGTTGACGCTGATCATCCACGGCCGGCCGCGTCGCTCGCTGACAAAACGGATCGCCATTTCCGAACACCATGTGGTCTGGTGGTACTCGGTGGGCACGCCAGGACCGCAGAAATAGTTCAAGTTGGCGTACAGCTCCTGCGGATCGACCTTCTTCTCGTGCCGTAGCCAGTTCTCGTAGTCGTGTCCGTAGGCCTGGTCCGGTGTTGGATGGTGGCTCCAGTGGAACAGCCGGTAACCGTCGTCCGTGCGTACCTCGTAGTGCTTGGCGGCGGCCAGGTGCAGCTTGCCGACCAGCGCGCAGTCGTAGCCAGCCTCGGCCAGCCGCTTGGTGATCAGCTTCTCGTGAGCCGGGAAGTAGGCGTTGCCATTGCGGTACACATGGTGCGACATCGGGTAGCGGCCGGTGAGGAAAGTCGCGCGCGCCGGCGTGCAGATGGGACTCTGCGTGTAGGCCCGGTTGAACGCGACGCCGGAGGCCACCAGCGCGTCGATTGCGTCGGTGCGGATATGCTGGTTGCCCAGCGCATGGATGGTGTCCCAGCGCTGCTGGTCGGAGCAGTACCAGAGAATATTCGGGCGGGTGCTGGCCATCGGTCTGCTTCACTCCGGGGTAACGTTGGCGGCCTTGACGGTACGTTCCCAGCGCAGATGTTCACCTCTGAGAAGTTCGGCGAATTCGGCCTGCGTGCCGGCTGGCACGTCGCCGGTCTGTGCGATCTTGTCGCGCACATCCGGGCTGTTCAAGGCCTTCAACAGTTGCTCCGACATGCGTGCGAGCACGTCGGCCGGCGTGCCGGCACGTGTCACGAAGCCGAACCAGGCCAGGGACTCGAAGTTGGGCACGCCCGACTCGGCCAATGTCGGGATATCTCCCAGCCCGCTTGTACGCTTGAGCGAGGTGGACGCAACCGCGACCATCTTGCCCGCCTTGACGTGCGCCTGGATCTCGATGGGCGACAGGAATGAACTGTTCACATGGCCAGCCAGCAGATCGGCCACAGCCGGGCCGCCGCCCTTGTACGGCACGTGCAGCAGGTCGACGCCGGCCTGCTGCTTGAACAGTTCGCCCACCAGATGCGGCAGGCTGCCGGCGCCGGGCGTTGCATAACTGATCTTGCCCGGGCTGGTCTTGGCTGCGCGGATGAACTCCGCCGGTGTCTTGAGGCCCAGTGAAGGGTGCGTCACCAGCACCAGCGGTGTGGTTTGCAGCAGACCCAGGGGCATGAAGTCTTTGCGCACGTCATAACCGAGCCTGGGATAGACGTACTGCGTGATGACGAAAGGCGCCGCCGCGAGCAGCATGGAATACCCGTCGGCCGGCGCCTTGGCCGCTTCGGCGATGCCGATGGTACTGGCCGCGCCAGGCTTGTTCTCGACCACGAAGGTCTGCCCGGTCTGCTCGCTGAGTTTCTGCGCCACGGTTCGGGCCAGCGCGTCGGACGCGCCGCCGGGCGGAAACGGCACGATCACGCGGACCGGCTTGGTCGGCCAGGATTGCGCCTGTGCGCCAAAGGCCAGCAGACCCGCGAGCACGCCGACGCAAGCCAAGCGCAGCATAAGACTGCGGCGTTTGCACGATGGCAGGATGTTCATGGGGAAAGTCTCCGCAATGGGTTCAGTCAATCGCCGCCTGGTGGTCCCGGGCCGGCACACCCGATTATGAATTGGCCTTACCAATTGGCCGATTGTCGATAACCCTATGGCCCGTTCCATCGTCAATGCTGCGCGGCCTTGTCCTTCGGCGCGCCCATCACAATCGCCAGCAGGCTCGCGCCGACGATCAGCAATCCTCCGGCAAGTGTCATGCCGGTGATCGTTGCGGCACCCGCCAGCCACGACGAGACGCTGGCCACCAGGATTTCCGCCAGCATCAGCACCGACAACACGTTTGCGCGCAGGCGTGTGGCGCTGTACTGCAAGGCAAGATTGCCGATCAGCACGGCGGCCGAGAACAGCACCAATCCGATCCATGCCACCGGTTGCGGGTGCAGCGCGACAGGTTGGCCCTGCGCAGCCAGCCAGACAATCACCAGCGGCGCGCAGAACACCGCGCCGCTGAACATGGCCAAGCCGCGCGCGTCGTCGGGCAACGCGGCAAAGCGCCGCAGCAGCACGTTGTTGAGACCGAAACAGAAGCCCGCAATCACGGCCAGCCAGTCGGCCAGGGACTCCGGAACCGGTACAAAGCTGCTGCCCTGGCCCAGCACCAGGATGGCGCCGGCCAGTGCCAGCACCAGGCGCACGATTGCCATGGCCGTGATGGCTTCGTGCAGCAGCCAGCGCGCCAGCAGCACCACCCACATCGGCATCAGGTAAAACAGCAAGACCGAGCGCACCACGTCGCCGGTGGCCAGCGCCAGGTTGAAGCAGACATTGGTGAGGCCGGATGCCAGCATCAGCCACAGCAGTTGCGGTGCCGCCAGGGCGCGCCGCAAGGCGTCTGGCCGCACCACCAGCAGCAGCGTGGTGCAGGCGGCAAAAATGAAAAGCGTGGTCCATAAGGAAGGCACGCCATGGCGCTCCAGCCATTGCAGCGGAAACCACGAAACGCCCCAGACGGTGGCGTTGACCAGCGCCGCGAAGGCGGCAGGCAGCAGGGAGGTGCGAGTCACCAGTCGGTGGAGGCGGCGGCTGAGCCCCTCATCTGAACTGCCCCAGATGGCCTCACGCCCCTACAGGAGTCGCCCCACCCCATTTTGATCGTCGTCGGATTTCGACATACCGTTACTGGGCTTGCTGCCAGCACCTCCGGCACAGTGTCAGCCCGGCGTACTTGCTTCAGTTGCAGCATGTGAATTTCCCCTATGACTTCTTCCAGCGGGTCGAACGCACACTGTAGCCGCACGGATAGCGCTGGACGGCAGTGTTTGCGACACTGTTTCGCAGGACGTGCCCCCATAACCTGCCCCGGACGGAGGATTGAACATGAAGCCACTGATCTGTGCCGCGACCATCGCCCTGCTTGCAGTTCCGTTGGCTTGGGCCCAGGCCAAGCTGGATGCCCAGACGCTCAAGGATTTTGGCGGCACCTACATGGTGGACTGCGCCAACAACGCCTCTCCCAAGGCAACGGTATTCGCCGATGCCCTGGTGTTCCTGCACGGCGAGCGCCGCGTCGCCGGTAGCCAGCCCCAGTCTGCGGCGTCCTTCTACGGGCCGAACCAGCCCTCGGAGTTCCGCACCGTGCTGCTGAGCGAAGCGCCAGGCGGGCAATTGCGACTGGCGATCTTCCAGGACAAGGCCGGCTACTACCTGCTGCTCGATCCCAAGTCGAAGGCCGCCTACTTCAAGGCCCTGGGCCCGCTGGCGCGCGAGCCATGGCTGGCCAGGCTCGATGGCCCGAGCCCCGAGAACAAGCGTGTCACGGTTGCCGGCGCCAGCTATGTGCAAGTGGGCGTCTGCAAGAACCACGATTGCCAGGACAACAGCGCACTGTTCCTGTATTCGGCCGAACGCAACGTCCTGTACGGTTTCGTGGCCATACGGGGCCGTGCTGGCCTGATCGGCGCGCCGCCGCCGGCTGTTGCGGCGGAGTTGCCCAAGATGTGGAAGAAGGAGTGGCGCAAGCAATAGGCAGGCTTGCCGGTCCTACGCGTCCTGGCATCGGTAGGTGACTGCAGTGTCATCACGTCCGGGTGTAGTTAAGCCGACGGCAACAGGTGGCAATCGCTGCAGGCGACGATCTAGGCTAGCGTCTGCGTCAGCCTGCCAGGCGGCGTTCGACTTTCGGAACTGCCCGCTCCAGACCGGTCGTTCAGGCATACCTTGGAAGGTCGGCAATGTGGCGTCAGTTTCGTCGACTCGCTCACCCGCACCCGGCCATCAACAGCCCCTCGTGACCGGCAACTTGCCGGCGACGTGAAGACCTGGCCCGCATCAGCGCGTCTTGCGCCGGGCTGGCGCTTCGCTGCGATCGCGTCGGACCTGGGACTGGAAGGCCAGTGCGGTGGCAAAGGCGGCATTTGCAAATGACAACGCCGCGGCAAAGTGGGCATCGGACAGATCGCGCGCCGAATCGTGGCTTCTGTAGATGTTTGCGAACTCGCGTTCGCGCCCTGCCTGGACCAGCAGGTGGCCCACGCCGAGCGCCTCCAGCGCCTTCCACATCTGCGGGTTGTACGCGCGCGTCATCTGCAACGCGAATCCCACCGGGTCGTTGCGGCCAAGCACGGCGGTCAGCCGCAGGATCAACTCGAACGGCAATCCGACCTTGCCCTTTTCGAGCAGGCCCATGAACGACGGGTCGTCCACTTCCAGCGCGCGGCCTAATTCCATTTCTAATTCATATATGAAGTTAAAAGTGCGGCAATGATCCACGGCCAGGAGACTATTGAGCCAACGGTTGTGGCGTCACCTTCCAAGGTTTTCAATGCCCCGGT
>JANNDB010000475.1:0-1533 GCA_031387285.1 Betaproteobacteria bacterium
GAAATGAGCGGTGTTGATAGTTTGGTTCGTCCCGAACGCCTGGGCGTTGCGGGAACTACAAGGGACACGGGACACCACTCCCGTCTTGTGCCGAAGTCTTTCTGATTGCCACCGCGGCACGCGGCATTGGCACCTATGAAAATTCGGCGACCCTTGCTACAGCACAGATGGCTCGGACGCTGTCAGAGTCGCCAATGGTTGCCCTGCATGGGCCTGTCACGCACGGGCCACACAGGGCAAAGCATTTGCACAACCTCCATCAGGCTCAACCATTCGGCGATGGGGTCGATCCCGGAAACGTTGCCCAGCGGCGGCTGAAAAGGCACACCCGCTTCGCGCGCCAGCACCGCACTTGCATCGGCACGGTCTGGCGCCGTTCCAGCAGGTGGTTCGGTGTTATCCGAGAAGTTCATTGAGGAGTTCCGGCTTGTTGAACATGGCGAAGTACCCACGCAACTCATCCATGTTGAGCGAAGCGCGGTGAATTTTCAATAGTGCGCGAATGTCGTCCAGGTCGCGCGTTCGCGTTGCATCGTTCACGAAGCCTTGCAGTTTGAAGCCGATAAGCCCTTCGACGCTGACGATACGCATGCGGCCCATTGGGGTTTCGCGCTCCGATGCCTGCGCCAGCAGGCGGCGCGCAAGGGGACGATGCGCGTAGAGCAAATCCAGACCTTCCGACGCGCGCACATAGTTGGCGGCGTCTTCACTGCGGTACAGGCATTGGTAGCCCAATTCCAGCAGCGCGACATGTACCCTGTCCGCAGCTTCTGCCTCCAACAAGAAATCCACATCCTTGGTGGCGCGCACCACCTGGTGCGCAACCACCGCCAATCCGCCAATCAAGGCTGGCTCGGTGAAATTGCGCGCAAACATGGACAGTGCTTCGCGAATTTGTTCGGCCAGGTTGGACATGTCTGCCGCGTCAAATGGTGGTTGCGGTCATCATAGCGCCCGCTTTGACATTGGCGCATCAGTTGGCGATTGGGCAGGGCATCCATCCAACCGGGTTGTTCCGCACGCAGCAATAGATTTCATAGGCGTCCTTCTGCTGGTAGCGGCCCGCCATGCGTGGTGATTCATCGCCCAAGGCCGAGAGCCTGCGCCAAGTCAGGCTCGAACTCACGGCCCGTCTGAAGTTCAGCCACCTCGAGGTCCGGGTGCCTTATGCGCTCGTGGGGGATGGCGGGCGGTGAACGCCCGGGATTTCTGCCCCGACTTGGTTAACCCTTCTTGAGGCCCTTGCGCACTGGGCGCTCGTCCACCGAAGTTCCCGCCTTGGCCAGGATGGTCAGTGCATTCGCCACAGATCCTTTGGCCGCGCGTGCTTTCAAAAACTGCGCAGCGGTTTGCCGAGTCGCCAGTTTCTCGGCCACGGCCACATTGACGTACTGATTCATGGCCACGCCGTCAGCGGCTGCAGCAGCGCGCAGTGCCTCAATCATGGAGTGGGGCATGCGCAGGGCAAAGTTATTCGATTGCATCAGGACGCTCCTTTATTGCGATTCAAACCATTGGGCCGGGGTGACGACC
>JANNDB010000045.1:0-12086 GCA_031387285.1 Betaproteobacteria bacterium
GCCATGGTGCCGTGCCGCAGCGGCTCGCCCCGGTGCTGCATGCGCTGGGTGCCCGCGTGATCCATACCAGCCGCAGCGGGAGCGCGGTTGGCGACAGTGGCTGGCGCAGCCTGGACGCCCTGCTGGCCGAGGCCGATGTGGTGTCACTGCATGTACCGCTCACCCCCGAAACGCAGGGCCTCCTGAACGCCGATCGCATCGCCCGAATGCGCCGCGGCGCGGTTCTGGTGAACACGGCGCGCGGAGCCCTGGTCGACGAGGCGGCATTGTTGGCGGCCTTGCGCAGTGGAGCCTTGCGCGCCGCCGGACTCGATGTTTTCGCGCAGGAGCCGGCCTCCGCAGGTAATCCGTTGCTTGCGTTGGACAACGTGGTCGCCACACCGCATGTCGCCTGGCTGACACCCGAGACACTGGAGCGCAGCCTGGGCATCGCCCTGGAAAACTGCCGGCGGCTGGGGGCAGGCGCTGCCCTGATGCATCGAGTCGTTTGAGCGCCGCCGCGTGGGGCTCGGGCGAATCAGCGCGAATGTATTCCTGGACTACGCCGGGTCCGGGCAGTCGGGCGCTTGACGATCAAGGGCTATGCAGCGGGCACCCGCGCCGGCTGCGCAGCCAGCAGCGCGTCGACAAACTTCTCCATACCCTGGTTCTCGCGCCAGGCCTGCGCGGCGTGGCGCGCCGCCAGCCCGCGTGCGGCGCAGCCGTTCTGGCAGCGGGCGATGGCTTCCAGCACGGACGGCACCGTCGGTTCGCTGTAACACACGACCGAATCCAGCGCCTGGTAGCGGGCCGCTGACAGGCAGCCGGCGGGCAGCACCAGTGGAACACCACAGGCAACGGCCATGCTGGCGATGCCGGAAGTGCGGCGTGTGTAGAGCGCGCTCTGCATGGTGCAAACCACCAGGTCACAGGGTGCCATGGCGCTGCCCAGGTCGCGCAGAAAACCGTTGAGAAGAGTCAGGTTGGGGATCGCCGCGCGCGGCCGGAACTGCCCCAGCGTGTCGTGGATCAGCACACGGTAGCCCGCGGCAAGCAAGGCGTCGGTCAGCGGCGGGACGAGCGTAATACCCCGCTCCATTCGCTGGTGGCCAAAAAAGCCTATGTCCCTTATCTGCGGCGCATAGTGCGACTTGACCGTGCCGTCCAGGGGCATGGGCCAGTCGAAAACGGGTGCCGCATCGGAGGCCTCGCGCAACGCGGCAGCAACCAGCGGGTCGATGGCCGCCAGGGTCACCGGCAGGCTGCGCGCGCGCACGCGCTCCACCGCCTGCACCCACAGCCGCCCGCTCAAAGGGTGTTCGTCTTCGGGTGGCAGGTGCACCAGGCCTGCCATGGGCCCGGCATGTTCCAGCGCGCACCAGGCCGCAAGCTGCAGCGCAGTCAGTGTAGGGAACAGGCTCAGGTCGGCCGGCCCGGCGAGCGCCAGCTCCTGCGCGGCCTGGTGTGACCGTGCGCTCAGGGCTTCGGGCGTGTCGCCAATTGCCAGGTCATGCGCATGAGGACAGTGCGAGAACAATGCGAACGGTTCGCTGCCCGCCTGCCGGAACGCGTCCGTGACGTCGGCCGGCATGCCACGTGCGCCCCACACGGATACGGTGTGGCCACGTTGCGTGAGACTGCGCGCCAGGCGCAGGCAGAAATCGAAATGGTGTCCGGTACCCTGGCGCAGGCCGTTGTCGAAAACGTTAATGCGCATTGCTCAACCGGTCATCCCGCCATCGATGGGATAGGCTGCGCCGGAGATAAAGCTGGCGTCATCCGACAGCAGGAAACAAACCAGTGCTGCCACCTCGTCGGCCGTGCCATAACGCGCCATCGGGATGCGGCTGACCACCCTTTCATGACCCGCCTGCGGATTCTGCGGGCTGTAGCCGGCGTCCAGCTGCTGGCCCATCGCGGTGTCGATGGGTCCGGGACAGACCGCGTTGACCCGTACACCCAGGGCTGCGCATTCGTTGGCGACGGAGCGCGTCAAACCAATCACGGCGTGTTTGCTGATCGAATAACCCGACATACCCGCCGCGCCGCGCAGGCCTGCCACCGACGCGGTATTGACGATGGACCCGCCGCCACGGCGCAATAGTGCTGGCAGCAACAGTTTGATGCCCATCCAGGCGGCCTTCACATTCACGTTCATCACGCGGTCAAAGTCCTCTTCCGGATAGTCGGTGATGGGTCGCGTGGGCCCGAGGATGCCGGCATTGTTGAAAAAACAGTCGATGCCGCCATAGGTGTCGATGGCAGCGCTGATGTATGCGGCCACTTGCTGGCGATCCGTCACGTCGGCCGCAACGGCCAGCGCGGTGGCGCCGGAGGCTTTCAGTTCGGCGGCGCCGGAGTGCAAGGCCACGCCCGGCAGATCGACCAGCACCACTCTTGCACCTAGCGAAGCCAGCCGCGCCGCGGTGGCCTTGCCGATTCCGTTGGCCGCACCGGTTACCACGGCGACCTTCCCGTCAAAAGGCAGGGTCGCTGGAGTACCTTCGCCCTGCGGGCTGCGGTGCGAGCGCCTTGGGAGCGGCCCGGCGGCGCTCATACGATGAACTTTCTCAAGGTGGAAAAATGTTCCGCGGGCGCATCGTGCACCACACCGTGGCCGCAATGGGGGAAGCGCACGAACTGCGTCTGTGCGGCCGGCAAGTGCGCAACGAGGGTCTCGCTGAACGCGATCGGGGTGATCGGGTCGCTGTCACCGGCCATAACCAGCGTCGGACAGTTGACGCGGGCCAAGGCTGCACGAAAGTCCATGTGACCGAACTCACCGGTGGCGAAATGCAGGTTCACCGGGTCATGCACGATGGCGCGCGCCATCAGGTCGGGGTCGCGCATGGGCTGCGTGTGGTACAGCGGATGGCAGCGCTCGCGGTAGGCGATGCGGCGCTCCGGCGTTGGCGTGAGCCAGTAGGCCTCGGCCAGTTGGCGGGCCTCGCTGCCTCCGATGCGCTCGAACGCGGCAAACACGGCCGGCCAATCGGCGCGGGGCGCCGTACTCACGAGCACCAGCTTGCCCGGATGTTCCGGGTGGCGCGTGGCATAGGACTGCGCCACAAAGCCACCAAACGAGACGCCATACACGACCGGTTTGCTGATGCCTAGCACGTCGCAGAAGCCGCGCACATCGTCGCCCCACTGCGCCAGGTTCCAGGTCGAGGGGTCGCCGTAGTCGCTGCGGCCGTTGCCACGGTGGTCCAGGTAGATGACCTGTGCCACGTCGGTCAGCGTGGAAAACGCCGGCTTGAACAGGCTGTGATCGAACCCCGGCCCGCCGTGCAGCAGAATCAGCGTGGGGCGCTCCCGCATGGACTTGCCATCGGGCACGAGGCCCGCACCCTCCACGTCGAAATAGAGGCGCGCGCCGTTGACAGTCACATACATGGGGTAGGGCTCCGCAATGGGTGGGGACAGTCTACCCACAACGGGCCCGCGTCTTTGGTACGGCGCAGTTTCAGGGGTGCCCAATCGCGGACAATACCGTACTTGCGGCCAGGTGCGGCGCCATTTTGGGTGCAGCAGTGTCGCGCACTCCTTTCCATTCGGGACCCTCAATGACTGCTGCACAGAAAACTTCGACCGTAGACAAACTGGAATCGGCGACTGAAACATTCATATTCGGCAGTCGCTGGATTCTGGCGCCCATGTATGTACTGCTGACCTTGGCGCTGGCCGGGCTGGGCATCAAGTTTGCGATGGAGTTCTTCCACTTCGCCACCACCCTGATCGCCGCCAGCGAAACCGAGACCCTGCTCGGCATCCTGGGCCTGATCGACAAGGTGCTGCTGGCCAACCTGATGATTCTGGTGATCTTCAGTGGTTATGAAAATTTCGTTTCGATGATTGGTGTCGCAAAGTCCAGCGAGGACAGGCCCAAATGGATGGGTGACGTGGACTTTGCCGGCTTGAAGCTCAAACTGATCGGGTCCATCGTGGCGCTCTCCGGCATCAACCTGCTCGGCGCTTTTCTCAACCTCAAGGCGTACACCCCGGCGGAGCTGGGCTGGATGGTGGGCATCCACCTGACATTTGTGGTCACCGGTGTGTTGTTCGCCCTCGCCGAGCGGACCTTTCACGGCCGCCATTGAGACGCCGCGGGCGCGCCTACGCCTGCTCCTGCCCCAATTCCTCCAGAATCGGGCAGTCCGGCCGGTGGTCGCCGTGACAGCAGTCCACGAGTTTTTGCAGGGCGCGTTGCATTGCCGCGAGTTCCTCTATGCGTTGCGCCAGGTCTGCCACGTGGGCGCTGGCGATGCGTTTGACGCTCGCGCTGGAGCGCCGCTTGTTGTGCCACAAGGCCAGCAGCTCGGCGATCTCCGGCATGCTGAATCCGAGGTTGCGCGCGCGTTTGATGAACCGCAGCGTGTGCACGTCCTTGGGCGCGTACTGGCGGTAGCCCGAGTCGGTACGCGCAATGGAGGGCAACAGGCCGAGCGACTCGTAGTGGCGCACCATCTTGGCTGACACCTGGGCCAGTTGGGCAGCCTGCCCGATGTTGAATCTGGCCGCAGCAGCGGCGGCGCTCATGTTGTCCTGGTTCATGCCTGGCTCCCTTTCCAGCGGCGCAACAACAAGGCGTTACCCACCACACTCACACTGCTCATGGCCATGGCCGCACCGGCCACCATGGGGTTGAGCAGGCCGAACGCCGCCAGCGGAATGCCCACCACGTTGTAGACAAAGGCCCAGAAAAGATTCTGCCGGATCTTGTTGTAGGTACGCCGCGATATATCGATGGCATCCCATACCAGGGCCGGGTCGCCGCGCATCAGCGTCACACCGGCCGCGTGCATGGCGACGTCGGTTCCGGTGGACATGGCAATGCCCACATCGGCCGCGGCCAGCGCGGGGGCGTCGTTGATGCCGTCGCCGACCATGGCCACCGTGTGCCCACCCGCCTTGAGCTGTTCGATACGCGCCGCCTTGTCCTGGGGCAGTACTTCGGCCTGAATTTCGTCGATACCGAGTTGTGTACCCACCAGCGCTGCACTGCCCGGGTTGTCGCCCGTGAGCAGCACGCTGCGCACCCCGTGCGCGCGCAGACGGGTGATCGCGCCTGCGGCACTGGGCTTGACCGTGTCGCCAAAGGCCAGCAGCCCGATGAGCACCGGCTCGTGTGTGACATCGGCAAGCCACGACACCGTCCGCCCCTGGGCCTGCAACGCGGCAGCCTGCGCACTGAGCGAAGAGGTGTCCACCCGGAGTTCCTGCATGAGGCGGCTGCTGCCCAGGCGCAGCGCATGCCCGTCCACCAGCGCGGCCACACCGCGCCCGGCCAGCGCGTGCACGTCGGTGGCGGGCGCGGCGGCAGGCAGCCCCTCATCTCGGGCTGCCTGCAAAACGGCGCGCGCCAGCGGGTGCTCGCTGCCTGCCTGTATGGCGGCGGCACTGGCCAGCAAAGCCGTGCGCTCACCACCAGCGGCCACAGCAGCGACCAGTTCCGGTCGGCCTTCGGTCAGGGTGCCGGTCTTGTCGAAGGCGACGATGCGCACTTTGTGTGCAATTTCCAGCGCCTGCGCGTCCTTGATCAGGATGCCGTGGCGCGCTGCAACGCCGGTACCCGCCATGATGGCCGTAGGCGTGGCCAGGCCCAGCGCGCACGGACAGGCGATCACCAGCACGGCCACCGCGTTGAGGATCGCCACTTCCCAGTCACCGGCAACCAGACCCCATGCCAGCAGCGTGACGCAGGCAATGGCCAGCACCACCGGCACGAAGACCTCGCTCACCCGGTCCACCAGGCGCTGGATGGGCGCCTTGCGCGCCTGGGCCGATTCCACCATACGCACGATGCGCGCCAGCGTCGTCTCGGCACCGATCGCGGTGGTGCGCACCAGCAGCACGCCTTCGGCATTGACCGCGCCACCCGTGACCCGGTCCCCCACGTGTTTGGCCACCGGCAGGTTCTCGCCCGTGATCAGCGATTCGTCTACCTGGCTTGCGCCTTCCTGCACCACACCATCCACGGGGACTCTTTCGCCAGGGCGCACGACGACCAGATCGTCGCGCTGCACGCGGCCGATCGGCAGTTCCAGTTCCTGCCCGTCACGGCGCACCCGAGCCGTCTCCGGGCGCAGGGCTTGCAGCGCGCGGATCGCTTCGGTGGTCTGCCGCTTGGCGCGGCCCTCCAGCCACTTGCCCAGCAGCACCAGGGCGATCACCACCGCAGACGCTTCGAAGTACAGATGCGCCATGCCGTGGTCACCATGCTGTATCCACTGGTACACGCTCAGCCCGTAGGCGGCCGAAGTTCCCAATGCCACCAGCAGGTCCATGTTGCCGGTGGCCGCGCGCAGAGCCTTCCAGCCGGCGCGGTAGAAGCGCGCGCCAAGCCAGAACTGCACGGGCGTGGCTAGCGCCCACTGCCATGCCGCGGGCAGCATCCAGTCGCGCCCGAAAGCGTTGGCCAGCATGGGAAGCGCCAGTGGCAGTGCCAGCGCCATGGCGAGCGCCACCGGCCAGAACGGCTCGCCGGCGCCGGGGGCGCTCGGTGCGACGTCGGGCAGCACGGGGTGCGCCGTATAGCCAGCCTTTTCGATCGCGGCGACCAGCACGCTGACGTCCACGGGCAGCGGTCCGGTCTGCACTTCGGCCATCTCGGTGGCGAGGTTGACCTGGGCCGCCACGACACCCGGCACCCGGCGCAGGGCCTTTTCCACACGGCCCGAACACGACGCGCAGGTCATGCCGCCCACAGCCAGGGTCTGGGTCGGGGTGCTTGGCACGTCCGGCACTTGCGGCAGGGCGGCAGTCATGAGACTGGTCATGCCAGTGCGCTCCCCTGGGAGCCTGCAGCTATTCGCCGTTTCATCTCGGCAATGCTGTTGGCAAGCCCGATGAACATCGCCTCGCCAACCAGAAAGTGGCCGATGTTCAACTCGACAACCTGCTCAATCGCGGCCACCTGGCCCACGTTTTCAAAGTTCAGGCCGTGACCGGCATGGCACTCCAGGCCAAGCGCGGAAGTGACGCTGGCGGCATGGCGCAGCCGCTCCCATTCGACCGCCCGCCCTTGCAGGGACGCCGCCGCATAACTGCCTGTGTGCAATTCCACCACCGCGGCGCCCAGTCCTGCAGCTGCCCTGACCTGCACTTCGTCAGGGTCGATGAACAGCGAAACGCGTATGCCGGCACGGTTCAGGCGGCCGATGATGGGTTGCAGGCTTGCCTGCTGCCCCGCCGCATCCAGACCGCCTTCAGTAGTCACCTCGGCACGCCGCTCGGGTACCAGGCACACCGCGTGCGGCAATGTGGACAGCGCAATCTCCAGCATTTCCGCTGTCGCGGCGATCTCCAGGTTGATCGGCGCCTGCAGCACCTTGCGCAGGCGCTGGAGATCGTCGTCGCGGATGTGGCGGCGATCTTCGCGCAGATGCAGGGTGATGCCGTCAGCGCCGGCCGCCACTGCGAGCAGCGCGGCACGTACCGGGTCCGGGTCGCTGCCGCCGCGTGCGTTGCGCACTGTGCCTACGTGATCGATGTTCACACCCAGTCGAATGGTCCTCATGCTGTTTGTCCTTGTGTAGTGTTGCGATGGGCGGCTATTTCGCCCGCCATCCGGATGGCGCTCAGGAGGCTTCCCGGATCGGCAACGCCCTTGCCGGCGATGTCCAGCGCCGTGCCGTGATCGGGCGAGGTACGCACAAAGGGCAGTCCGAGCGTCACATTAACGCCGCCATCCACGTCGAGGGTCTTGATCGGGATCAAGGCCTGGTCGTGGTACATGCAAATGGCCGCGTCGTAGGTCTTGCGTGCGCGCGGTGTGAACAGGGTGTCGGCCGGAAACGGACCCGAAGCGTCGATGCCCGACGCCCGTAACGCGAGGATCGCCGGCGCGATGGTGTCGATGTCCTCGCGGCCCATGCTTCCACCCTCGCCGGCGTGCGGATTGAGTCCGGCAACGGCGATACGTGGCCGGGTGATGCCGAAGTCGCTGGTCAGCGCCCGCGCGGTTGCCCAGGCGATGCGCACGATGGCATCCGTGCGCAGCCCGCCGATGGCCGACGCCAGCGATTCATGGATGGACACAGGCACCACACGCAGTTCGGCGCAGGCCAGCATCATGACGGCGCAGTACGGTTTGCCAGCCAGATGCTCCAGGAACTCGGTGTGCCCCGGGAAAGGAAAACCATCTTCGTAGAGGACCGATTTCTGGATCGGATTTGTCACCAGCGCAGACGCTTCGCCGCTGGCGCAAAAAGTGACTGCGCGGCGGATGGCCGCGATGACAGCCTGCGCATTGCGCCGGTCCGGATGGCCCGGGCGGACGGGCGCCGGCAACACGACGGGAAGCACCGGCAAGGCGCACGCGAATACAGAGTGCGCCTCGTCAGGCCGGGAAATGACGGTAACCGGTACGGCGGGTGACAGGGCCTGGGCGAGTGCCCCGACATGTTGTGCGTCATGCAGCAGAAAAAAAGGCAGACCGGTCCCGCGCAGGCACTCCCAGGCAGCCAGGGTGATCTCGGTGCCGATGCCTGCGGGTTCGCCCATGGTGATGGCGATGGGCGCACGGATCAATGGTTTCAAGAGGGTTGTCCTTAATGTGGATTGAGGACGAGTCTAAACCTTCCCATGATGGAAAGGTAAAACCTTTGCCGCGAAAGACCCTGATGGCAACGCTGGCGCAATCCCGGATCACTTGACCTTGCCACGATGGTAAGGTCTACCATCCAGTCTGTTCTGCTTTTTGGAGCCTCTTCATGCATGAATTCACGATTGCCGACATGAGCTGCGGGCACTGTGTCGGTGTCATCACGCGAACGGTTCAGCAACTCGACCCGCTGGCCCGCGTGCAAACCGACCTGGCGAGCAAAAAGGTGCTGGTCGAGTCCAGCCAGCCACGCGAGGCGCTGGTCCACGCGCTCGATGACGCAGGCTATACACCGGCATAGGTGGAAAAGTTCCTGGAACTTTTCAGTCCTTGTCCTATCATTACTGTATGCGCCTGCTGTTTCTGATCCTCATGATGGCCTTGATGCCGTTGCGCGGCATCGCGGGCGACGTGATGGCCATCCGCATGGCGACGCAACTGCCCGCGCAGACCGAGGCGGTCAATGCGGGACAGGCAGGCATGGCAGCAGACCATGCCGATTGCGCCGGACACCAGCAGGCAGCTGCAGAGCAAGGACCCTTGCAAGGGTCTGACAAAACGGGCCATTGCGCCACCTGTCCGACCTGCCAGGTATGTTTTTCCGTAGCGCTGCCCTTGCTTGCGCCGACATGGAGCGCTGCGCCACTGCCCCATACGGTCCCGTTTGTCTCGGATTTGACGTTCATCAGCGCATTCGCCGCCCCAGGGCTCAAGCCGCCCATTTCCTGACTCCATAGCCCGAAGTACGTCCGCGGCCGGCTGCCCCGCCTGCCAGCTGCGGTAATTTCAACCCGCTGGAGTCGATCTTGTTTCATTTGTTGTCTCACCGTGCCCTTGTAGCAGGGCTGACGGCCGCCGCACTGACTGCGGCAATGGCGCAGAGTGCGCCCCAGACGCCGGACGTCACCAACCCGGCTGCTTTCGTCCCGGCCGCCCTGTACCGCTCGGTGTTTGTCGACACGCCCAAAGGCGTCGAAATGGAGGAGCTTGACTGGAAAAAGGCCAATGCAGACGTCGGCCAATTCCTGCGCGGCCATGTCGATATCCTGAAGTGGGAGGAGGAGCAAGCCAGGCGTCGTGCCGCGCCGGCGCCCGCCGCGCCCCATCACCCGGGGGCCAAACCATGAGGCACTGGTACAAGACGGGCGCCTTGGTGGCACTGTTGGTTCTGCTGGCAGGATGCGCCAGTCTCTCTCCCGATGGTGGCGTGGCGGATGTGCAAAAGCTCGTGCAGGACCGTGCGGGCGCTGGTGCCGTGGTGATAGGCCGCGAGGCGACGCCGTTGACGCAGCAAGCCATCGCAGCCTTGCTGGAGCGCCCGCTCGACGAGGCTGCCGCCGTGCGCATTGCGCTGCTGAACAACCCCTCGCTGCACGCGTCCATGGCCGCGCTGGGCATCAGCGATGCCGACCGTGTGCAGGCGGGCACCCTGCCGAACCCGCATTTCTCACTCGGGCGCTTCCGCGAGGGCAACTTGCGCGAGATCGAACGCATTCTGCGATTTGACGTGATCGGCCTGCTGGCTCTGCCCTGGCGCGCCCAATGGGCCGGGCAGCAGACTGAGCTGGCCCGTTTGCAGGCCGCGCAGGATGTGATCAGGCTTGCCGCCGACACGCGCAAGGCCTGGGTCAATGCCGTCGCGGCGCAGCAGGGTGCACGTTACATGCGCGACGCC
Source organism: Betaproteobacteria bacterium (assembly GCA_031387285.1). Taxonomy (GTDB): domain Bacteria; phylum Pseudomonadota; class Gammaproteobacteria; order Burkholderiales; family Burkholderiaceae_C; genus CAISIP01. Next base: position 10,260 of record JANNDB010000045.1, read on the forward strand.
AAGGAGGCCACCGAGGCTGGCGCCGAACTGGCGCGCCGGCTTGCACGCGTGGGCAACTGGAGCCGCTTGAACCAGGCGCGCGAGCAGGCCTTGCTGGCCGACACCACGGCGCAATTGGCGCGTGCGGAGCAGGCCGCCTTTGCCAGCCGGGAACAGCTCACCCGCCTGCTGGGCCTGTGGGGTCTGCAGACGAACTACCGGCTGCCCGAGCGGTTGCCCGACCTGCCCAAGGACGCGCGCGAAATCAACGACGTGGAGGCGCAAGCCATTGCGCAACGCCTGGATGTGCGCAGCGCCACCACCGAGGCGGCCTTTGTCGCCAATTCCCTGGGTCTGGTGAAAGCCAGCGGATTCCTCAATGCGCTCGAGGTGGCGTACACACGCAGCACGACATTCGACAACGCTGCCGGCACGCGCGAAACGCGCCGTGGCTGGGAAATCGAGCTGCCCCTGCCGCTGTTTGACTGGGGCCAGGCGCGCAACGCGCGTTCGCAGGCCATCTACATGCAGTCGGTGGCGCGCGTGCGCGATGTTGCCATACGCGCGCGCAGCGAGGCGCGCGAGGCTTATCACGGTTATCGCACGGCGTATGACCTGGCCCGGCATTACCGCGACGAGGTGGTGCCCCTGCGCAAGTACATCACCGACGAAATGCTGCTGCGCTACAACGGCATGCTCAACAGCGCCTTCGATCTGTTGGCCGACGCCCGTGCCGGCATCGCCGCCGTCAACGCCAGCATCGAGGCGCAGCGCGATTTCTGGATCGCCGATACCGATTTGCAGACCACCTTGAGTGGCACCTCCCCCGGCAGCCTTGGCATGCCGAAATCCGGCGCAGCGCCAGCCGCCGCCGAACCCCAAGGACATTGAGATGGATTCCCGCAACAGCAATATCAACCCACAACGGCGCCGCTTCTTTGCCGGCGCTGCAGTGGCCACCGTGACCGCCGTCGCTGCCAGCAGCGTGAGCCGTGTCGCCATGGCCGCCCTGCCGGAGCCGGTGCTGCAGACCAGGCCGGACACCATGCCGCCCCTGGTGCCCGCCACCGGGCGACCCTACAACCCGGTGGTCACGCTCAATGGCTGGACCCTGCCCTGGCGCATGAACCGGGGCGTGAAGGAGTTCCATCTGGTGGCCGAGCCGGTGGTGCGCGAAATGGCGCCTGGCTTCAAGGCCAATATGTGGGGCTACAACGGGCAGAGTCCTGGACCCACGATCGAGGTCGTCGAGGGGGACCGGGTGCGCATCTTTGTCACCAACAAGTTGCCCGAGCACACCACGATCCACTGGCATGGCCAGCGATTGCCCAACGGCATGGACGGCGTGGGCGGGCTGAACCAGCCGCAGATTCCGGTAGGCAAGACCTTTGTCTACGAATTCGAGGCGCGCCGCCCGGGTACCTTCATGTACCACCCGCATGCCGACGAGATGACGCAGATGGCCATGGGCATGATGGGGTTCTGGGTAACCCACCCCAAGGCGCGCCACCCGCTGATCGACGAAGTGCAGCGCGACTTCTGCTTTCTGCTGCAGGGCTTCGACATCGATCCTGGCAGCAAGACGCCGAAGATCATGACGATGCTCGACTTCAACCTGTGGGCCTGGAACAGCCGCATGTTCCCCGGCATCGACACGCTCAACGTGCGCAAGGGGGACCAGGTGCGTATCCGTATCGGCAACCTGACCATGACCAACCATCCCATCCACCTGCATGGCCATGAGTTTCTGGTGACCGGCACCGATGGTGGCCCGACGCCCAAGAGTACACGGTGGTACGAGGTGACGACGGACGTGGCGGTGGGGCAGATGCGGCAGATCGACTTTCT